>JAIMBM010000251.1 GCA_023511475.1 Anaerolineae bacterium | reverse complement strand
CGACGAGCCGGCGCAAAGCCGATCCCGATGGGCAGGGCCAGCAGCAGCCTGCCTCCGTGCCATGCGCTGAACGCGAGTCTGAACAGCTACCCGGCGGCCACCATTTGACCCCGAAAGCCGCACTCCGTACAATGACGGCGGGTTCCACGACTTCCAGACAGTGGGCGCAGTGAGTAGCGACCTCGCATTCCCTCTGGCATGAGTTGTGGAGGCCGGATGGCCAGATTCGTCAGCTTGCTCCTCATGGCGTGCACCCTCGGCCTCAGCGCCTGCGGGGCGCCGCCATCAGGGGTCGATCTTCAGGATCCGCCGCGCTGCCTCATCAGAGAGCCATTGCACGGGAGCGCCCTGCCCTTTGGGCCCGTTGAGGTGGTGGCCGAGGCGTCTCACCCGGGTGGGATCACGCATTTTGAGCTGTGCGTGGATGGCGCTCCTTTTGCCGTGAGCGCCTTGCCCGGCGCAAGCAAGAGCCCGGCTACCATGCGCTGGGTCTGGGAGCCCGGCCTCGCGGGCACGTATGTGCTCCAGGCGCGGGCGAGGAGTGCCAGCGGGGCCTGGGGCCAGTATGCGCGTATCGTCGTGACCATAAGGCCCGAGGAGCCCACGCCGACCCGCACCCCAGCGCCGACCGCCACGCCGAGGCCAAGCGCAACGAGCACCGCGACCCCAACGCCAACGCTCACGCCGACGCCAAGGCCAGCACCGGCTACCGCACCGCCAGAGGCCTCGCCGTCCCCCGTAGTAGTCATCGCCGCCGACACCCCCGCGCCCGCCGCCGGGTCCAGGATATCCGGACCGAGGGCGTCAACCGCCCACTTTTACTACAGCAGTGCCGACTGCGGCCCTCAGGAGATTACCATCAGCGTCGAGGCCACTGACCCCAGTGGCATCGCCAGTGTCCGCATCTACTATGCTCTCGCCGACAAGTCCACCGGCGCCATGACCCCGTGGAGCTACCGGGAGATGGCCTTCGCCGACGGGCGATGGTCGTGTACAATCAATCCATCGCGGGACATCCCCCGGCACGACGCGTACGCCAACGCCTGGTTCCAGGTGTACTTCGTCGCGACGAACGGCAACGGCCTGCAGACCCAGAGCCCCGGCTACTATACCGCCTACACCCTATCCCGCTGCGGCCAATGAGGCCGGACCGGCCTCCCTCGACCGTCGCTCGGGGTACGAGACGCGCCATGGCACCCGAGCCATGTGCCGATCAGTGCGGAGGGCAGGGCCATGTCGGACCTACGGAGCCTTGAGGTCGATCCCGATCTGCTCCTCGCCTTTGAGCGGGGGCTGGACCCGCGTCACCCCGAGCGCAGCAAGATCCCTGCGCGCATCCTGGGATACGGCGAGATCTCGACCGTCTTTGAGATCCTGGCTCCGGGGCTTCAGGGCCTCGCCTGCAAGCGCCTGCCCATCTTTCGCAGCCTCGAGGAGCTGGAAGCCTACAAGGGCATCTACCTTGAGTACAACCGGGTGCTGCAGGAAGAGGTGGGCCTGCGCCTCCCGCGCTACGGCTTTGCGTGCCTGGTAGACGACGCTGGCCACCCGCTCTTCTACATCCTGCAGGAACGGCTACCTCCCGAGTCCATCGGCAACCGCGCCTTGCATCTCCTCTCGTCACCGGACGCCTGCAGGCTGGTCGAGCAGACGTTGCGCGAACTGGAAAAGGTCTGGGGCTATAACCGGCGTCAGCAGGATATCCAGGTCGCGTTGGATGGGCAGATTTCGAACTGGTCGATCGCGGGGTTCGACCGCGATAGGCCTGCCCTCGCAGGCGAGATCACGCTCCTCTACATGGATACGAGCACGCCGCTCTTCCGCGTGAGGGGCACAGAACAGCTCAACACCGAGCTCTTCCTGCGCAGCGCCCCCTCATTCCTCGCCTGGGTGCTGCGGCTGCTCTACCTCAAGGACGTCGTGAACCGCTACTACGACCTGCGCCTGGTGGTCGTAGACCTGATCGCCAACATGTACAAAGAGCAGAGGGCCGACCTCGTGCCGCCGCTGATCGAGCTGGCCAACCGATTCTTTGCTGGCGAGGCGGCATACCTTGGGGCGAGGCCCCTCACCGTGGCAGAGGTCCGCGCCTACTATCGAGAGGATGCGATGATCTGGTCGGCGTATCTGGCCGCCCGCAAGCTCGATCGGTTCCTGCGCGCGCGGCTCCTGCGCCGCCGCTATCCTTATATTCTGCCAGAGAGGATCAGGAGGTAGCCCTGGGCAGAGCCCTCCCCCTCGGCGGGGCGTGCAGGCACGTGGAAGGCGGGCCACCGGTGCTCCTCACTGCGCTGTCGGGGCGACGGGCGGCAGCCGGCCAATCAGCTTCGCTGCCGCCCGGCCCATGCCGGGCGGACGTGTGGCGTGTGACCCAGCCGCGAGCCCCGAGGGCCACGGCGCAACGTACACCAACAAGGAGGTGACTGTGTCCCTCATAGGCCAGGACTCCAGGGAGCGAATCATCGAGCGCTTTGCCCGACACGTCTCCAGCGGCAAGGCGGCCTTCTTCGCTCAGGCCGGGATCGACTTTATCTTTGGCCGCCGCGAGGGCCCCTACGTCTGGGACCTGGCCGGCAGGAGGCTCCTCGACTGCCACTGCAACGGCGGCGTGTTCAACCTCGGGCATCGGCACCCGCGCATCGTGGCGGCACTCAAGAGCGCTGCGGACGAGCTGGATATCGGCAACCATCACTTCATCAGCGAGCACCGGGCCCTGCTGGCGGAGCGCCTGGCAGGCCTCTCGGCCGGGGACCTGAACCGGGTGGTGTTTGGCGTTGGAGGCGGCGAGGCAATCGACACGGCCATCAAGCTCGCCCGCGCCCATACGGGCCGGCCCGGCGTGATATCCGCCCTCGGCGGCTACCATGGCCACACCGGCCTGGCCCTTGCAGCCGGCGACGAGCAGTACCGGGCGCCCTTCGGCCCGCTGGCGCCCGGCTTCACGCAGGTGCCTTTCGGGGACCTCGACGCGCTCGCCGCAGCCATCGACGAGACGACGGCGGCCGTGATCTTTGAGACCATCCCGGCAACACTCGGCATGCCGATACCGTCGGAAGAGTTCTACCGGGGTGTCCGGGAGCTATGCGACCGCCATGGCGCCGTGATGATCATGGACGAGGTCCAGTCCGGGCTCGGCCGGTGCGGCGAGGTCTGGGGCATCGACACCTACGGCATCGTGCCCGACATCATCGTCACCGGCAAGGGGCTCTCGGGAGGCCTGTACCCTATCTCAGCCATCATCTACCGGGAGCACCTCAACCCCTTCCTGCACGAGAATCCCTTCATACACATCTCCACCTTTGGCGGCGCCGAGCTTGGCTGCCACGTGGCCCTCGAGGTGCTGAGCATCATTGCGGAGCCCGGGTTCCTCGATCACGTCCGCTGGATCGCCGGGCTCCTGCAGGAGGGGCTGGCCGTTCTCCAGCGCAGGCACCCGGCGCTCCTCGTCGAGGTCCGACAGCGCGGGATGATGATCGGCCTCAAGATGGCCAGCGAAGCCTGCGGTCCCCTCATGACCCTGGCCGGCTTCCACCACGGCCTGCTGACCGTGTATGCGAACAATGACCGCTCCGTGAGCCAGCTCTTGCCGCCCCTGATCATTACAGAGGAGCAGGTCGACGAGATTCTCACGGCCCTCGACGGCATGCTGGGATGGGTAGAGGGGCTTCAGCAGACGGGCTGAGCCAGGCTCTGCGAGGGGCGACGGGCGCGGTCAGGGCCGCAGCGAGAACATCATCTCCAGGAAAGCCCGGCGCTCCTCCGGCGTCATCGGGCGGGGTCGGGCATAGTCCTCGAGCATGGCCGTGCGCAGATCGAGGCTCAGGAGGCGCCCATCGTAGAACACCAGGCGATCGATGAACTCCTGGCGTGTGCCGATGCTCTGCATCTGGTCGAAGAAGAGATTGCCCGGCCCGTAGTGGATGAACGCACCCTCGTAGAGCTCCATGGCCTGCGGCTGGTGGGCCTGGCTGCCGATGACGACGGCCGCACCCGCGCGGGCGAGCGCGCGGAACTCGGCGACCTGCTCCGGCGTAGGCAGGTACTGATACGTCTCGGTGTGCTGCAGGGTGACGATGGGAAGGTACCCCTCGGCACGCAGGGCGCGGATGTCGGCGCTGAGCCGCTCGAGATCGCAAGGGGCCGAGCCGGGGCTCGTCTCCGTGGCCCAGGCGTAGGCGGGGCCGGCCCGGTTGCAGCCGAGGAAGGCGAGGCGGTTCGGGCCATGCACGATTTTGAGGGGCCGAGTAGCCTCGGCGAGGTCCAGGCCGCCACCATACCAGCTCCAGCCCCGCTGGCGGTACATGATGAGCGTCTGGTACAGTGGCTCCGGGCCATAGTCCAGCAGATGGTTGCCGGTAAGCTCGACGATGTCCGTCCCAATGGCCTCGAGGAGCTCGATGTATCGCGCGTGCGAGCAGAACCGCATCGTGTTCTGGATCGGCGGCACAGGACACCCAGAGGTGAAGGCCACTTCGTTAGAGATGTGCGTGAGATCGGCGCTGACGAGCCAGCCGATGATGTCGCGCGCCGGGTAGAGGAGGCCCTCCGTCTCCATCACCTGGGCCGTCGTGCGCGTCAGCGCGGTAACGCCAGTCATGGCCAGGACGGTCATGCGGCTCTCCTTCCGGTTGGAGAAGGAATCCTGCGCCTCGGCGGGTGAGGGGAGAACGTCCCGGCGGTCGCCAGCAAGCCTCAGCGCTATCCTCAGGGGGTATCGGCCGGAGAGGCCCTTCTCCAGAAGGGAGAGGCCATCAACCCGCAGGACCTTCCAGCCCATCTCGAGCTCGTCGAAGGGGACGATGGCCCAGGCCCCGATCTCCTCGGCGCGGGACAGGAGCGCGGCACGATCGACCACGCTGACGGCCTCCGACGCCGGCGGCCCCCAGAGCGTGCTCAGGGCGGCTATTGTGTTTGCCGTAGCGAGCAGGGGGCGCTCCTGGAACGGCCCGGAAGGCACGCCGCGCCAGGTAGCCAGAAGGTCGCCGGAGGAGACGTCATCCTCCACCGTCCGGAAGGGATGGTGTGGATGCGCTTGCAGGCTGAAGGTAAGATCCATACGCCCGCGGGCTCTCCAGGAAAACGGTAGCCCCCAGGGCGGCGTGCTTCTCCCGCGCCTCGGGAGTACCGTTTCGGACGCAGAGCCGCACCGTCGTGCCCTCCAGGGCGCGGGCCACCTGGATCAGGGCCTGGTCCCCGGTAGCGTGGCCCAGGCAGTCGTTGATGGCCTTGAAGCCCTTCAGGTCAAGCACCACCAGAGAGAGGGGGTATCCGTAGCGGACCGCCCGGTGCAGTTCCTCCGGGAGGGTGCGGTCAAACGCCCGGCGGTTGGGCAGCCCGGTGAGGGGGTCGGTGAGGGCCGCCTCCTAGAGGAGGCGGTGGGTGCGGCTTTCATGAAGGAGGGTCGCCATGGGGGCGGAGAAAAAGCGCGCGGCCCGGAGGCTGTCCTCCCC
>JAIMBM010000250.1 GCA_023511475.1 Anaerolineae bacterium | reverse complement strand
CCCCCCCCCCCCGCCAACCACCCCTTACCCCCAAAACCCGCCCCACCCCCCGCGGGGGGGGGGGGGGGGATGGGGGTCGGCGGGATGGGGCACCGCTTCTCGAGTTGTTGGCCACGCCCGTGCGGCCACTTGTCCGCCCGTGAAGGGGGATAGGGGAGGGGACCACGAATACGGGTCGTTGGGGGCCATCGCGGCGGCTTCTGCGTGATGCTAAGGGGCGCGTGGCGAAAGGGCAAAGTCAAGGGTCAAGCCCCCGGACCTCGCCCCCGCGGCGCGGAGGCTGCGAAGAGTCACTGCCCCGCGGGCGCGCCGGTCGCGCCCATGGAGCGACCTGTCCGTCCCTGTACCCCTTCTCCGCCCCTTCCAGCCAGCGCACCTGGCCTCATCCGATGCACCAGATGGCATCGTCGACCGTCTCCAGCCTGCCACTGGCCGCCGACCGGATGCCTGCATCCAGCACCGCCATCACTTCCAGATTACGCTCAAGCTGCAGGGTAGGATGCAAGGGCTCGCCCGTCTCCAGATGGTGGATGAACTCTTCCGCAGGCGTGGCACGACCCTCGGGCAGAGGGTCCCCCTCCAGCACCCGGTCCGGCTCGCTGCGGCCGTAGGCCCGCGTCGTGTAGACCTCGACGACCTTCTGATCGGTGACCAGCGTCCCGCGGCTGCCGTAGACAATCGGCCCCGTCGGCACACCGCTGTTCCATGTCGTCCAGGTTGCCTCGAGCACGGCGAGGGCACTCGGGAAGCGAACGGTAATCACGGCGTTGTCATCGGCATCGCCATAGTGGCTCCTCAGGTTCGCCCGCATGCCCATGGCTGCGACTGCCCGCTCCCCGATGAACCACCGGGCCAGGCACGCCCCGTAGCAGCAGTAGTCCAGCAGCGCCCCTCCGCCCTGCGCTGCCTGATGCCACCACTCGGCGCCCTTTTCCGCATCGCTCGGCTGGGGGTCCGAGTAGCTCAGCGGCCCCATGGACGCGCCGTTCCGCCACTTGACCTCCCATACCTCGCCGATCACGCCCTCGTCAATAAGGCGCTTCATCGCTCGGATGGCCGGCGACCAGGTCGTTGGCCAGTTCACCATCAGGGCGACGCCGGCGGCCTTGACTGCGCGCGCCATGCGCAGCCCCTCCGACAGGCTGGCCGCCATCGGCTTTTCCGTGAGCATGTGGATGCCCTTCTCGGCGATCGCCTCGGCCACTTCACCATGCCGGGCGTTTTCCGGGCAAAAGATGATGGCGTCAAAGCGCTCCTTCTCGAGCATCTCCCGATAGTCCTCATAGACTTTCGGGATGCCGGTCACCTCCCGCGCCCGCTTGAGGTTGTACGTCCGCGTGCCGGGCAGGGATGAACGTGACGGGACGGCCGGCACCGTATCGGCACACGCCACCCACTCGACGTTGGGCAGCTTGGCGAACTGATCGAGCAGGTGATTGACGTGCATGTGCGCAAAGCCGATCACACCGAGGCGATAGGTCCTGACCATGTCTCCTCCTTTGGAGCAGCGCGACACAGGATACGGACAGTCCGCTGGGAGTGTATCATGCCCCGGCGATGGTGTCAACGCCTGCAGCGCGCCTCCTCCAAGCGGCCACGACGCTCCCGCTTGGGGGAGGGGCCATCCTCTACGGTTGTCTCGGGCTCCGCCGGCGCGCCGGCGGAGCCCGAGACATAGGTGGGGGCGCCGTGCGCTGGCCATACTACATGTAGGGGCCTCCCCCAAAAGGCCAAACGCAAGGGACAGGGAGAGGGGTTCCCCAACACTTGGTCGTTGGGTGCCATCCCGGCCGCCTCTGCAGCATGTCGAGGGTGACGCTGCCAAAGGCCAAGAGGGCTCCAATAGATAAAGCTCTGGATGGCCTCGAGGCTGTTTCCTTTTGACAGGCCCCGCCTCGAGGCGGTACAATCGGCTGCCGTTCAGCGGCAAGCACGTCTGCGGAGAGTGGCCCGTTGCATCTGCACATACGCCCCCTTTCCTGGGGCGACATCGAGGCCATCGCCCGGCTACACCGGGCGTCCGAGCCGGTCGACCACGGAGGCCGCATTGGCGAGGCGGTCGTCCTGCTGCATCGCTGGCGCCGACCGGGGTTTTCCCCCGAGCACTGCCTGGTCGCCGAGGCAGGCGGCGCCATCGTGGGCTACGTCTATCGCTCCCATCTTGAGGGCACCGACATCTGCCAGGTCGACGGGGTCGTCCATCCGGCTTGGCGGCGACGGGGCATCGGCCGGCAGCTCCTCGAGCGTGTCGCCGCGGAGGCACGCCTCGCCGGCGCCCGCGTGCTCGACGTCCGCGTCCGCGAGGACGAGGCGGCTGCCGTCGCCTTTTGCCAGGCCATGGGCTTTCGGGCGGTGCGAAACTGGTGCCGCATGTGGCTCGAACCGGTCCGGGTCCCTCCCGGTGCACTGCCCCCCGGATACACGCTGCGGACCTTTCGTCCGCACTATGACGAGGCCACCTACGCTTCAGTAGTGACCCGCGCCTTTGCCGAGCATTGGGGGGTCGGGCAGACCACGCCCGAGCGTGTAGCCGCCATGGTGAGCGAGCCCGGCTTTGAGCCCGCCGACATCGTCCTCGCCACCTGTCAGACCGGCGTCGTCGGCGCCGCCCATGTGCGCTTTATCGAGCGAGAGGTCGCCGGACGCCGCCTCGCCGTTGGCCACATCGGCTCCCTCGGCGTCCTCCCGGACCACCGCAGCCGGGGCATCGGACGCGCACTCCTCGCCGCCTGCCTGCGCCGTTGCCGCCAGAGGCACGTCCGCGCCGCCGAGCTCGATGTCGATGAGGGCAACGAGCCCGCCATCCGGCTGTACCGGGCCTGCGGGTTCGACACCCTCTTCCACATCCTCTGGTATCGGCGCGAGCTGGAGGGGTGAGGGTCTCGGCCTCACGTGAAGACCCGTGAGCCGCCCGCCGATACTGCCCTCGCAGCCGCCGGCACAGACTGCTGCCACTGCTACCGCCAACCCACTCCGAACCTCTCGCCGTCAGGCTCAGCCCCGCCCTCTCTGATCAAATGATCACGCCTGAGCACTTGACTCTGGCCTGGACTCATGGTATTATGTGAGTGTACCGATGTTCTGTACTGATCATATGATCAGGAGATGCCCGTGGCTTCCGACGGCGAAGCAAAACGATTGCTCTACAAGGTCAGTGTCGCGTACTATGTCGACGACCTCACCCAGAAAGAGATCGCCAAGCGCCTCGGCCTTTCGCGCATCAAGGTCTCGCGCCTCCTCAAACAGGCCCGCGAGGAAGGCATCGTCCAGATCACCATCACCCCCCCTGCCAACCCGCACGCCGACCTCGAGCGCGCTCTGGAGTCGCGCTTTGGCCTCGATGAAGCGGTCGTTGTCGCAGCAAACGGCGAGGACCGGCGCAGCCTGCTACAGGCCCTCGGGCCCGCGGCCGCCGCCTGCCTTGTTCGTGGCCTGCAGGGCAACGAGGTGATCGGCCTGACCTGGGGCACATCCGTCCTCTCCGCTGTCGATGCCGCCCCCAGCCGTAACTGGCCAGAGTTGCGCGTGGTTCAGGTAATCGGGGGCCTCGGGCAGCCCGAGGCCGACGTGCACGGCGCAGAGCTGGTGCACCGACTCGCCCACTCCCTCGGTGGCAGGCCGCGCGTCCTCCCTGCGCCCGGCATCGTGCCCAGCCGATTGGTGCGGGACGCTCTCCTCGCCGACCCCCAGATCGCCGACACGCTGCGTCTCGCGGCACGAGCCCACGCTGCGCTCGTAGGCATCGGCGTCGTCACCGCACCCGACTCGGTCGTCCGTCAGGCCGGAACGATCCTCACCGACGCCGAGATCAGCGAGCTGGAGGCCCGGGGTGCAGTAGGCGACATCGCCCTCCGGTTCTTTGATGCGCAGGGACGGCCCATCGAGCACGAGATCAACGAGCGCGTGGTCGGCCTGGACCTGGAGCAGATCCGGCGCCTGCCCCGCGTGATCGGGGTTGCAGGCGGCCCACAGAAGCTGGAAGCCATCCGCGGAGCGCTCCGAGGGAGGCTGATCAGCACACTGGTCACCGACGAGCAAACCGCCACCCGGCTGCTGGAGGCTCGCTAGGCGAAGAGGCCCTCGCCTGGTCGAGCGGCTTTGTACATCACACGATTCGCGGAGGAGATGGGTCCGTGGGCGATTATCTCCTCGGTATCGACTATGGCACAGGTGGCGCCAAAGCCTGCGTCATCAACTGCGAAGGGGAGGTCCTCGGCTTTGCCTTTGCCGAATACCCTTTCATCCACGAGAGACCCGGCTGGTCTGAGCACGACCCGCACCTCTACTGGCAGATCGCCTGCCGCCTGATCCGGCAGGTGCTCGCCGAGGCACGCATCACTGGCCGGGAAGTGCGCGGAGTCGCCCTCTCCTCGGCGCTGCCCTCGCTCGTCATGGTGGACGAGCATGGCGAGCCCGTGCACCGAGCCTACAACCTGATGGACCGCCGCGCCATCAGCGAAGTGGCCTGGCTCAAGGAGCACATCGGCGAGGAGCGCATATTCCGCCTCTCCGGCAACCGCCTCGAGGACCATCCCACCATCGTCAACCTCCTCTGGGAGAAGCGAAACCGGTCGGAGGCATTCTCGCGGATACACAAGGCACTGACCATCGACGGCTTTATCACCCTGAAGCTGACCGGCCGCGCCGTCGTGAGCTACTCGGGTGCCGCCTTCTATGGCGTCGCCTACAACCTTCTCGAGCGCCGCTTTGACGAGCAACTGCTGCAGGAGCTGGGCATCGACCCGGCGATCCTTCCCGAGCTCCGCCGCTGTGAGGAGATCATCGGCGAGGTGACGCCTCAGGCCGCCGCGGAAACGGGGCTGGCGCCCGGCACACCCGTGGCCGCCGGGCAGGTCGACTGCAACGCGGGCTGGCTGGGAGGCGGCGCGGTCGAGGTCGGTGACATACAGATGAACCTCGGCACCTGCGGCAACTCTGGCGTCATCCACCGTAGCCCCGAGTTCATCTACTCGCCGGTCGGCTATTCAATGATCAACTTTGCCTACACGGTCGCCTCCGAAGAGACCTACATCACCGTGCCGACAACCACCACAGGCGGGCAATCCATTCGCTACCTGCGCGACGCGTTCTCCCAGGTTGAGGTGGAGACGGAGCGCATCCTCGGCGTCGACTCCTACGACCTGCTCAACCGGCAGGCTGAAAAGGTCCCCCTCGGCAGCGAGGGGCTGGTGATCCTCCCCTACCTCATGGGTGAGCGCACTCCCATCTGGGACGTCCACGCCCGAGGCGTGATCTTTGGCCTCTCGCTCCACCACACCAAAGGGCACGTCGTGCGGGCGATGATGGAGGGCGTGGCCTACGCTCTGTATGACTCCTTCCGGTTGATCAAAGAGGCGGGCCTGACCATCCGCTACCCCCTCATCCTGAACGAGGGTGGCGCCAAGAGCCGCCTGTGGCGCCGCATCATCACCGACGTGCTCGACGTGCCCACGGCGCTGGTGAAGCGGCGGACGGGCGCCCCC
>JAIMBM010000025.1 GCA_023511475.1 Anaerolineae bacterium | reverse complement strand
ACCACAACCTGTGGTGCCATGCCGCTGCTGCAGTGCCATCCCTAGACACCACTGGACCGGTACCCGCTGCGCAAGCCCGGTCGACTTGCCTTCTGCTCTGGTTGCCATACAATGGGCAGCGATTCTGGCTCTGGAGGTGTTGGCGTTGGAGCGAGTCTTCTCCTATGAGCGCCATCCAGGCTACAACAGGCTGGCCGGGCCGGGCGATGCAGGCCTTCGCCATCTCGAGCTCGGGATCGCGCGCATCCCCCGCGATGAGGAGCTTGTGCTCAGCACAGACGGAAGGGAGGCGGTGCTCGTCGTCCTCAGCGGTGCCTGCACTGTGCGCATTGGGGAGGAGAGCTGGGGGCTGGCGCGTGCCAGCGTCTTCGCCGAGCCGGCGAGAGCCGCATACATCCCTCGGCACCGCGAGTACACGCTTGCGGCAACGAAGCCGACCGACATGGCGATCCTTATGGCTCCTGCAGGCGCTGACTATCTCCCGCGTCTGATCACTTCCGATCAGGTTGAGGAGCACACAGAGGGCGCCGGGCGCTTCACGCGGAGGGTGGCGACCATCGTCGGGCCCGAGTTCCCCTGCAGTCGACTCTTGGTTGGCGAGACGTTCATCGAACCTGGCGAGTGGTCCTCCTATCCTCCCCACAAGCACGACGAGGACCGCTACCCGGACGAGGTGCGGCTCGAATCGGTCGCCTTCTATCAGATTGACCCGCCACAGGGCTTTGCCCTCCAGTACCTCTACAATGCAGACCGGAGCATCGATGAGGCGCACGTGGTGCGCAACGAGCAGGCCTTTGTAGCTGCGGTGGGCTACCATCCGGTAGCCGGAGCGCCAGGCTACAGCATCCACTATCTGTGGGGCATGGCGGGCGACGGGCATGTGATGCGCTCGTCGCTCGACCCGGACCATGCCTGGGTGGCGCGAGAGGCGGGCGTCCCGGAGCGCGTCGCTGCGTCGAGCTGACCTCTGAGTGACAGGGATCTGGCCGGCCAGCACCGACCCGCGAAGGCGCGGTGGCCTGATGGGGAAGGGGATAGGCACACGGAAAGGAGACCAGGGTGGACGCAACGGAGCAGTTCCTGAAGGAGATCACCGACGCCCCCGGCGTGCCGGGGTACGAGGGTGCGGTGCGCTCAGTGCTGCGCCGGGCACTCAGTGGGCTCGCCGCCGACATCGAAGAGGATGGTCTCGGCAGCCTCATCGCCAGGCTCCCTGGCACATCGGAGCGGCCACGGATCATGCTGGCCGGGCACATGGACGAGGTCGGCTTCATGGTTCGCTACATAACCGATGGCGGCTTTATCCGCTTTATGCCGCTAGGTGGCTGGTGGGACCAGGTGCTCCTCGCCCAGCAGGTGGTGGTCAAGACCTACAAGGGGGATGTAGTCGGCCAGATCGGCGCCAAGCCGCCGCACCTCCTCAAGGAGGAAGAGCGGAACAAGGTCGTCGAGAAGGACGCGATGTACATCGACATCGGGGCGACGAGCCGCCAGGAGGTTGAGGAGATCGGCGTGCGAGTCGGCGATCCGATCATACCCCGCAGCGAGTTCACCATCCTGGGCAACGGCCGCACATACCTGGCCAAGGCATGGGACGACCGGGTGGGCTGCGCGCTCATCGTTGAGGTCTTCAGGGCCCTGGCCGGACAGCCGCACCCGAACACGATCTACGGCGTCGGGACGGTTCAGGAGGAGGTGGGCCTCCGTGGGGCGCGCACCAGTGCCTTCGCCGTGGCGCCGGACGTCGGGATTGTGCTCGAGGTCGGGCTCACAGGCGATCTGCCGGATATGAAGCCCGAGGAGTGTGCGGTCCGGCTCGGAGCCGGGCCGGTGCTCCTTGCCTATGATGGTGCCATGATTCCCAACCTGCGGCTGCGCGACCTCGTCATTGACGTGGCGCGGGAGCTCGGCATCCCGCTGCAGATCGATGTGATGCAGCGGGGCGCTACCGATGGGGGCCCCATCCATGTCAATGCCCGGGGCGTGCCCTCGGTAGTCCTCGGCGTACCCGCGCGCCATATCCACAGCCATCAGGGGATCATCAGCCGGGATGACTATGACGCGACGGCCCGGCTGGTCGTGGAGCTGGTCCGGCGCCTCGATGCGCAGCGGGTGGCGGAGCTCGCGCCGTAGGGCGCGCAGACGCGCGTCACCGGGACCTAGGCTTCGAGGGCGAAGGCCCGCTGCGGGTTCTCCACAGTCATGGTACTGATGGCGGCCTCGTCAAAGCCAGCAGAGCGCAGGGCGGGCACGAACGATCCGGCCAGATATCCGTAGCCCCGGATAGGCGCCTCGGGATCACCTGGCTGGTACCATCCGGCGTCCTGCGAGAGCAGGATCCGGCTGCCGCAGCCGGCATCCCACAGCCGCTGCAGGAGGCGGATGAAGGAAGCGTCGGGCCAGTCGGGCGAGCCGATGGCGTCGTACTCGACATATACGCCGCGCCTGGCGAGCTGGACGTGCAACTCGACGTCTGGCTCGCAGTGGGCGTGCACCCAGACAAAGCGCGCGAGATCGAGCCCTTCTTCCTCAAGTATCACGGCCTGCCGGAGCGCTGCGAAACCCGCCGTCGTGTGGCTGGCAATGGCGGCGCCGGTCCGCAGGGAGGCCTGAGCGGCCGCGCGGAGCAGGCGCTCCTCGACTGGAGTGAGGCCTTCATCCGATGCGCCGAGCTTGATCAGGCCCGCCCGCACCCGAGAGTTGCCGATGCCCTCGGTGAGCTCCTCGAGCATCATCTCGGTCAGCGCTTCCCGTGGCAGCTCTCGCATGGCCTGCGGGAGGAAGGGGTCGCGGTAGGCGCCGGTCGCGGCGACGATGGGCAGGCCCGTTGCCTTGGCGACCGCCTCGAGCGCAGGCACATGCCGCCCGACGCACGGGGGTGTGGCTTCGACAAGGGCCGTCACCCCCTGCGCCTTGATCTCTTCGATCAGGGGCGCAAGGCGCCTCACGACGTGGCCGGGGTCGATGCTGGAATAGTCCCATGGCCCCGGCCCGCGCAGGTCGGTGAAGAGGTGCTCGTGCGGCAGGATCATGCCGAGGCTCGATGTGGGTACGGGTCCGAGGACGCTCATGATGATGGCCATAGCCGCTCCCTCCCGCTTGCGGCTGCAGCGAGGCCGAAGGCCCCGCTGAGCATCATGTTCCCATATGGGGCAGCAAAGTGGTATCCGAGGCCGCCGGCGAGGACGCGCCGCGGACCGGTCACGGCAACAAAGGGGACCCGGGACCATGGCCGGTGCTCGGGGTGGACCGCGGCGCCGTGGCCGTTGTCGGCGCGCACGGCCTCGTCGTTGATGGTTCCGTCGTAGAGGGCCCTGAGGAGCTGCTGTAGCTTGGGGCGGTCGACGAGCACGGTATGGTGCTCGCAGAGGCCGTAGATGCGCTCGCCGCGCACCAGCGCCGCCACGACGTGCTGATTGCCGACGTTGACGACGATCAGGCCGTCGTCTCGTCGGGCAGCGACGGCCGGGTCGCAGAGGGCCCCCCAGATGGCCGCGGCGGCCGTGTCCATGACGATGGCGCCCGGCGCCGCGCGCTGGACCGCTCGCATGCGGGTAAAGCGCGCCGGAGGGGAGGTGTAGGCGAGATCGCGGAGCGCTCCGCCGGCGAGGATGCAGTCCCGCCACAGGCGAAAACGCAGGGCGCGGTTCTGGCCGACGAGGCATTCGCCGTGGTCCTGCACGGCGATGGCGATCCTCTCCGGCAGCGTGACGTCGTAGCGCGCCAGGACCTCCCGCAGCGCAGTCAGGTCGACGTCCCCGGTGCCGATGACGACGGCCGAGGGATCTGGCAGCTCCTCCACGATCTGCACCCCCCGGCGGCGGACCTCGTCGAGGTTGTCCCGCACGGTGAGGGCGGCGGCGGGGGTGGCATAGGCGGGGAGGCCGGCCGCGAGGTGTCGTTTGAGGGCGCTCACGCAGGCGCCGCCCCCCATGAGGTCGCCCGTAAGGAACACGGGGCGACCTGCTGCGGTAGCCCGGCGGATCTGACCCGCTACGAGCGCGGTAGGTGCGGGCAGCACGAGCTGTACCGAGTTCTCGGCCGGCTGCGCGGGGTCGTAGATGAGGATGTCCTGCGTGCCGCCGCCGATGTCCATGGCGAGGATGCGATCCGCCGTCATGCCGTTGTGACCTCCGGGAGCTCGAATCTCAGGTTGTGCTGGCGATCCGATGGCCGGCGAGCAATCCCCCTGGGGCATTCCCCTCGACTTTGGCTTTTTGGGGGCGCTTGACGGTGCGTTTTGTGGCTCTGTAAGGGCCGAGAAGGGCCGTTTCGGCCTCAGATTCGGGCTGCTGCGGGCACTGCATTGGACAAAGCCGCCAGCCAGGCCTCTTTTTTCAGCCAGTTGTCTCCCGTCCCTGTCCAAAGGGGCCGAAATTCCTTCGTCCCCCATAGCTCCGCCCGGTAGCCCCGCCACAGGGTGTTCAACGACCACCGCCGTGAACCCCGCCACCACCGCGCCGGAGCTGGGGGACCTCCCAGCAACCCCCACGCCCGGTACCCGGCTAACACTAACACCCCATACACCCAGGCGCCCCACTGCACCGACACCACCGCCGACCGACGGGTCCAGCACTGCTTCTCCCCTACGCCCAGGCCGCTCTTCATCTCCCGATGGCAAACCTCTACCTCCCAACGCTGCCACAACCACGCCAGCAGTTCCTCAATCTCCATCGGCAGGACCCAGGTGTCGCCCCGCCACACCGCCGACACCAGGTAGAACGCCGGCTCCCGACGTCGCACCCTCAGCCGTCGCTTCCCGACCCTCCACTGCTGGCCCCCTACCACGATCAGGAACAAGGGACGATCTGCCAGGCCCTCACGCAACACCGGGCCCACGACACGGTAACGCAGCGGTTGGTTGCGGCCCCGCACCCGGATCGTCACCCGCTTGAAGGCTGAGCGCTCTCGCAGGAACGCCTCCGGCGGTGGCTGCCGTTCGCCATACAGCGCAGGACGTCCCCGCCCCTGGCGACGTGTCGGCAGCCCGTACAGACAACGGTTACGGGCGGTCCGAACCACTAGATCGACGTTCTCCGGCAGGCCCCGCCAGAAGTCGACTACGTCAAAGGCCCCGTCTGCCAGGGCCAGCACCCGCTGGGCACGCCGTCCGAGTTCGTTCAGCCCTTGACGCACCCATCTCAGGAACTCCAAGGCCGCTGCCCACTCCCGGCGAGGCGGCGCCTCCGCAGGAACGGCCTTCTCCGGGAAGGCAGGCAGGAGGCGCAGCGGCACCGCCCGGGTGTAACCGTCCTCGGACGGGGTGAGCCACGCCCCGTGCAGGAAGCGCTGGGCGCGGTGGATGCCTTTTCGGAAGATGGGCGTGCGGGGAGCCTTCATCCAACTCGTGCCGGGCATCTTCCTGCTGCTGCGCGGGATCTGGGTCCCGTCCACGACCACGACATAGTGCTCATCCGGGCGTGTGTGGTTCACCGTCTCACGGAACAGGCACCGCGTGAGGACCTCCTCCCGAAACCGGAAGCGGCTGAAGAGGCGGTGCCATCCGGCCCAATCGCAGTCGGTGCATCCGAGAGTAAGGAGCAGTTGCGTGACGGTGTGACGACCGAAGGCAAAGACCTCGGCGAACACCAGGGCAAGCGCGCGCAGGAAGGTGCGCTGCTGGCGGAAGGCACCACGGTGGGCTGCCAGAAGCAACATCAGCTCGCCCAACAGCGCTGGAAACTCTGTGACATTCGTGATAGACTCCATCTCGGGACACCTTTCTAGGCGGGTCTGTTATAGTCAACCATATCCTACCGGAAAGGTGTCCCTTTTTCAACCCCCTGCGCCAAAAGGCCAAACTCGAGCCCCTCCATAGGAAAGAACGCCCCCTTCCCCGCCGTCTCAGCGGCGGGGAAGGGGGCCGGGGGGATGGGGCACTGCCCCGCGAGTGCCTTGGTCGCGCCCGTGGCGCTACCTGTCCGCCCCTGAAGCCCGAGAGGGCATCTCATGCCCTCACGTGGGAGGGGCCGTCCTGTAATGGAGTTGGCTGTTGTGGGCGAGGGTGGTATCTCCGCGCGTGGGCACGGCTGGGCCGCGGCGGCCAGGCGCCGCGTCCAGCGCCTTGAGGGCCTCAAGGGCACCCCTGAAAGTGTGAACGGGGATGATCTCCATCTCGTTCGCAGCCGCCCGCGCCGCCGCCTCGTCTTCCGCTGGAACCAGAAAGTACTCCGCCCCGGCGTCCTCTGCCGCCCGCACCTTGAGGGGCACACCCCCCGTCGGGCCGACAGTGCCGTTGAGGCGGAGGGTGCCGGCGCCGGCGACGCGATGTCCGCGTGTGATATCCTCCGTGGCCAGGGCGTTGTAGATGCCGAGGGCATAGATCAGCCCGCCGGACGGCCCGCCAGAGAGCGGGCCGCCATCAACCTTGATCTCGAGCGGCGCCCGGCAGTCGAGCCCGCGGGTCACCGTCACTGCGCCCAGCACCGGCCCTTCAGTGTCGAGCGGGCCGCGCAGCACCCGCAGCGTGACGGACGTGCTCTGCCGGCCCCGACGCACCCGCAGGGTGACCGGCTCGCCGTTCACACGCCCCTGGACGATGCTGACCAGCTCGGCTGTCGTGGCTATGCTCTCGCCATCGACCGCCTCGATCACATCGCCCGGCTCCAGGTGGCCCTCGGCTGGCGTACCCGGGACGGTGGCGACGACCTCGACCTGCGCACTGCCGAGCCGGACCTCATAGCCCGCCTGCCGCAGCGCGACCGCCTGGGCGATGATATGGCTCTCCGCCAGCAGGCGCTGGCTGAGCCTGAGGAGCTCTTCCCGGCTCACGCCGGCCGGCACGACCTCTTCCCTGGGCACAGTGATGGCATCGGAGTGGAGCTGCGCCAGCAAAAAGTGGCCAAGGCGCGGCTCGAGGGTCAGGCGGAGGGAAGTCAGGTACAGCCGCCCCGCGGGTTCGTAGGAGCGCCCGGCGATGGTGATCAGCGTATCGACCGGCTCCACGGGGCCGGGGGTCACCAGCGCCACAGGGCTCGGCAGCAGGTAGCCTGCGCCGACCGCTAGCGGCAGCATGATGACGGCAAGGCCTATCATGGCATGGGCGCTGCGCCCGGGCGCGCCCTTGCGCGGCAGGGTCTGCATCGCTGGTCACCTCTTGCGAATCAGCGTCAAGTGCAGGAATAGCAAGAGGTATGCCAGTGATGATGGCGCGCCCTACCGGGCGCGGAGGACGTTCCCCTCGAGGTCGAGCTCCACAAAGTGGTGCACGCGCCCAGAGCGGTACGACTGGCACTGATTCTCGGGCAGATTGTCTACCGGCTGGCGCGGGGAGTGGACGATGTCCACACACCAGTCGGGAATGATCTCTTCGGCCAGGCAAGGGCCGTTGCTCATGTCCATGCCTTCGGCCTTCTTCTGCTGGTACAACTCCCGGGCAAGGCGGACTGCCCTCTCACGATCGCTCTCCATGGCCACCTCCGGTTCCAGGCTCTACGGCGCAGGCAGAGCCCGGCACCGCACGCTGCCCGTGGGCAGCCGACCGATGCCGGGTCCCGCCCTCGCGCCGCCTCGGACGCTAGCGCTCCCGCTCCTCGCTGATCATGGGCACCGAGAGCTCGATGCGGTCCTCCACCTCCTCGACTCCCGGTACCCGCTTGGCCGCAGCGATGGCCGACTCCTGCTCCTCGTAGGACTCGGCCGTGCCGCTGATGATAACCCGGCCGAACTGCGACCGCACGTGAAAGTGACCCGGGTCAATGGTGGGGTCGGCGGCCATAGCCTCGCGCACTTCCCGCTCAATTTCCTCATCCGAGCGGCTCGAGGACTCGGCGCCCATGACGGTCAGCATGTTCTGGACGTCTTTAACGCCCTCGATCAGACGCACCTCCCGCTCGGCGGTCTGACGGATCAGCTCGGATTCTACAGAACCGCTCAGCGTGACGACCCCATCGTCGACGACCACATCGATGGCGAGGGTCCTGAGGAAGGTGTTTCTCCTCAGGGCGGCCAGCACTGCGGCGGTCAGTTCGGCGTCATCCCGTTCTGCCATTGACTCCTTACTCCACACATTCCGGCATCGGCGCGACCTGCGCTGCGGGTCAGCAACAAACGTGCCAGTCGGCCCGGTGCGCATGTGGCATGTATCTTGCTCCGCTTCGCGCAGCCTTTGTGCGAAAGGAGTGAAGGTAATGGCCAACCTCTCCCACCTCTTTCAGCCCATTAGGATCCGAGGCATGGAGCTTAAAAACCGCGTGGTGATGGCCCCCATGGTGACCAACTTTGCCACGGAGGATGGGGCCGTCACGCAGCGCCTGATCGACTACCTGGTAGCCCGCGCCTGGGGCGGCGTCGGCCTGATCGAAGTAGAGGCCACCTACGTCCGCCCCGACGGCAAGGGCTTTCGCAACGAGTTGGGCATCTACAAGGATGACCTGATCCCCGGCCTGCAGGAGCTGACCCGGCTGGTGCACGAGGGCGGCGCCAAAGTCGCTGTGCAGCTCTTCCACGCCGGCCGACAGACGAGCCCCGTCGTGACCGGAACGCAGCCCATAGCTCCCTCGCCCCTCCCCGATCCTTCATCGGGCATCGTGCCCCGCGAGCTGACCGTAGACGAGATCATGGAGATCGAGGAGGCTTTTGTCCAGGCAGCGCGGCGGGCACAGCAGGCGGGCTTTGACGCCGTCGAGGTGCACGGCGCCCACGGCTACCTGGTGAACCAGTTCCTTTCGCCCTTCTCCAACCGCCGCACCGACGACTATGGTGGAAACCCCGAGGGCTGGTCGCGCTTTGCCGTCGAGATTGTGCGCAAGATCCGTCAGGCGGTAGGCGACAACTACCCGATCCTCTTCCGCATGAGCGCCGACGAGTATGTGCCCGGCGGCCTGACCCTGACGGAGACCCGGGCAATCGCCCGCTACCTGCAGGATGCCGGAGTCGATGCCATCAGCGTCTCGGCCGGGAACTATGCCTCGCCCGGGCTGATCATCATCCCGACGATGGACCTGGAGCGCGGCATCTTTGTGCCGCTCGCCAGCGGCATCAAGGAGGTCGTCTCTATCCCGGTCATCGCCGTCGGGCGGCTGCACGATCCCGTCATCGCCGATCAGGTGATTGCCGCCGGCCATGCGGACATGATCGCCCTTGGCCGGGCGCTCCTCACCGATCCGGGGTGGGTCGAGAAGGCGCAGCGCGGGGAGATCGACGAGATTCGCCCCTGCATCTCCTGCAACCAGGCCTGCGCCAACTATCTGCTCAAGGGCAAGTCGGTGAGCTGCCTGGTGAACCCCAGCGTTGGGCGCGAGCGCGAGTTTGCCATCACTCCAACTCAGAAGCCCAAGCGCGTGGTCGTCGTCGGCGGGGGCCCGGCGGGGCTCGAGGCCACGCTCGTCCTCGCCGAGCGTGGCCATCAGGTGACGCTCTTTGAGGAAGACCCTCGCCTCGGCGGCGAGTTTGCGGTCGCTGCCCTGGCCCCGCGCAAGGAGGAGCTGGCCAACGCCCTGCGCTGGTTCATCCGCGAGGTGCGACGCTCCGGAGCCGAGGTCAGGCTCGGACAGCGCGCCACCGCCGACGAGGTTCTCAAGCTCAAGCCAGATGCCGTGATCGTGGCTACCGGCTCGCGGCCCAAGATGCCAGCGATCCCCGGCCTGATGCGTGAGAGGGCGATGGTCGCACGGGATGTGCTCATGGGCCGCGCCATGCCGGGCAAGCACGTGCTGGTAGCGGGCGGCGGCGCCGTCGGCATCCTGACCGCCGAGCACCTGGGCCTCATGGATAAGGAAGTGACCGTCCTCGAGTTGACCGAGTCGGTCGGCGGGGACATGACGGCGGACCGGCGCTACTGGGTCCTCGAGGACCTCGCCGACCACGACGTCGGCATCATCACCGAGGCCGAGATCAGCCGCGTGAGCGATGCCGGCGTGCACATCACGCACGATGGGCACGAAGAGACCATCGGCCCCGTCGACAGCGTGGTCCTGGCGCTCGGTTACGAGCCCACGAGGACACTGGCCGACGAGCTTCAGGGCAAGGTGCCCGAGCTGTACACCATCGGCGATGCCGTCGAGCCGCGCTCGGCCGTCGAGGCCATCCGGGAGGCTGCGGAGGTCGCCTACAGGATCTGAGGCGTGGGCCATGCCGGCTGCTCGGAGGCCGCTCCGACTCCAACCCGCGGGCCCTGCCTGGCACGGATGGGAGGGCGTGGCCTTCAGCGTCCCGGGTGCGAGTCCCTGGACGGCGGTGAGTGGATAGAGCCTGCCCAGCTAGCTCAGAACCTGGATGACCTGGCCACCATCAAGCACTGGCTGGGGTACGATACGGCGCTGCGGCGGACGCTGCGGCCGCTCCTGGAGACCCTGAGCGGCCGGGAGGCCGTCCTTGTCGATGTGGCGGCCGGCGGCGCAGATCCGGCCGCGGGCCTGAGCCTGCTTGCCGCAGAGGCGGGGGTGTCGCTCCGGACGGTGGCCATCGACCTGCATCCGCAGGTCACGGCTGAGGCGCGCTCTCGGACGCGTGGGGTTGAGGGGGTCACTATCGTGCGCGGAGACGCGCTGCGCCTGCCCCTGGCGACGGCAAGCGCAGATGTGGCACTCTGCTCCTTCACCCTGCACCACTTTACCTGGGGGCAGGCGCAGGCACTGCTCGGTGAGATGCGCCGGGTCGCCCGCCGGGGCCTGATCCTGGCCGATCTGGCCCACAGCCGTCTGGGCTACTGGGGCGCATGGCTCCTCTTCCGGCTCTGGGGGCGTCGGCACCGGCTGAGCCGACACGACGGCCTGCTTTCGATGCGCCGGGCCTACAGCTTCCGGGAGGTGCGGCGTCTGGCCGCCGAGGCCGGCCTGCGGCAGCCGGTTCTGCACCGCTACCCCTTCTGGTTTATGCTTCTGGCGCCGGAAGCGGCTTTCGACAGGGCACCGCCTCGGGGATAGGAGGGATCCCCCGGCGCGAAGCGGTCTCTGGCACGTCACTGTTCCACCCCTGCAGGTCGCACTGTTCAGCGGCGGACAGGCGTGCTCTGTCTGTCGATGGCAGGAGCGGAACGAGAACCGCAGCGTTCGGGCCCGGCCCCGGAGGGGCTTCTCCCTTTCAGCGCGGGGCTTCCAGCCCCGCGAGCCATGCGCCGGTCAGCTGGACTCGACCCTCCCGCCCGTTCAGGGGCGGACAGCCGGAGCCGAGACGCGTCGCGGTACGAACAGACTGTGGGCCGCTCCAAGTGGGACGCGTGCGGAGCTTGTCGCCTGGTTCCTGTTCGTCCAAGGGGACAGATGGCGCCGGCTGCGCGCTCGTAATGCTCGGGGGGTGGGAGCTCCGCTCTGCCGCGAGACCCCCTACCGTTCCCCCGAAACGGGGGAACAGGCAGCGGGCATCGCGGGAAGTGGAATCGCCGCAGCAGGCGGAGCAGACCTATCCCCCCGTGCCGGGGGGACGCTGGGGGGTCCGTTCCGGCGCGCCGGGACGGGGCTGTCCGCCCCTGAACCTCCCGCCCGGGGGTTCACCCCCGGGGCCCACCGCCCCCCCCCCCCGCGGGGGGCGCGCGCCACCCCCGGGAAGGGCTTCTCCCTTTCAGCGCGGGGCTTCCAGCCCCGCCCGCCATGCGCCGGAGCGAGCCCAGCCTGCCGGCTCGCAAGAGCGACAAGCGGTAGTGGCCGACAACACACGGTGCTTCACACATGAACAGGAGGCCCCGTGCGCATCCTCCTCATCAATGCCAACCGCGAGCGGCGCCCCTACCCCGTGGCGCCGCTCGGCATCGCCTGTGTGGCACAGGCCCTCGAGCGAGAGGGGCACGAGGTCACCCTGCTGGACCTCACCTTCGCCCGAGGCGTCGACCGGATGGTGGCGCAGGCCGTGGAGCGCTCGCAGCCGGAGTGGGTCGGCCTGTCGCTGCGCAACCTGGATAACTCGAGCCTCGCCAGCCCCTACAGCTACCTCCATGAGATGGAAGAGATTGCCTCGTGCTGTCGGCGGGCGAGCAGGTCGCCTCTGGTGCTCGGTGGGCCGGCGGTGAGCCTTGCACCTCGCGCCCTCCTCCGGCGCCTCGGCGCCGACTATGCCGTCTTTGGGGAGGGAGAGGAGGCGGCGGTAGAGCTCTCGAGGGCGCTCGCGACGGGGACGGAGCCGGGGCACGTCCGAGGGGTTGTCTGCATCCGCGCACCGGCAGGGCCTCTACAGCCCGCCCGCACCGGGGTATCGCCGGGCCTGACGGCGCTCCTGCGCCATGTGGACCTGCAGCCTTACCGCCGCGCCGGCGCGCCGGTGCCGGTGCAGACTCGTCGGGGCTGCGCCTTCCGCTGCGCCTACTGCACCTATCCCTCCCTCGAGGGCTCGACGTACCGTACGGCGGAGCCGGCTGAGGTCGCCGAAGGGATCGCAGCAGTAGCTCGCAGCACAGGGCATCGTGCCTTCGAGTTCGTGGACAGCACCTTCAACGCCCCGCTCGCCTTTGCGATGGAGGTGTGTGCGGCCATCTCCCGGCTGCCGATCCGGCTACATCTGCTGGCCTCCGGCTTTACGCCTGCCTCCTGCTCGCCGGAGCTCCTCGCGGAGATGCGGCGAGCCGGCTTTCGGACCCTCGTCTCCTCACCGGATAGCGCCTCCGACCCCGTGCTTGAGGCGATGGGCAAAGGCTTTGGGCGTGAGGACCTCGAGCGGGCGGTCGATCAGGTGCACGAGGCGGGGCTGGCAGCGATGTGGTCGTTCCTCTTTGGAGGCCCCGGGGAGACGGAGGCTACGGCTCGGGAGACGCTGCAGTTCATCGCCCGGCGGCTCACGAGGCGCGACGTGGTCTTTGTGGCTGCGGGCGTGCGCATCTACCCGGGCACGCCGCTCGAGGAGCTTGCGCGAAGGCAAGGACTCATCGGGCCGGAGGAGGACCTGCTCGCGCCACGCTTCTACTTCTCGCCGCAGCTGCCGCTGGACCGTCTGCGGGCGCTCCTGGCCGGATATGTCGGGGGCGCGCGCAACGTGATCTTTATCTCCGACCTGCAGCGGGGTGTGCTCCCCTCTCTGGCGCGAGCCATGGCCGCCATAGGGATAGCGCCGCCACTGTGGCGCTTTGCGCCATACCTGCGGCGCGTACCCCATAGCCGCTCACGGGTGATCCCCTAGCGCCCGTCACACTACCGGCACGAAACGGTAGCCGAGGCCACGCCAGGTGAGGATACGCCGGGGTCGACGCGGGTTCTCTTCGATGCGCGTGCGCAGGTACCAGATGTAGAGATTCAGGTAGCGGCTCCGCGAGGTATACTCCGGGCCCCAGACCTGCTGGAGCAACTCCCGCCGGGGGACGGTCCGCCCCGC
Source organism: Anaerolineae bacterium (assembly GCA_023511475.1). Lineage (GTDB taxonomy): Bacteria > Chloroflexota > Anaerolineae > SpSt-313 > SpSt-313 > SpSt-313. The sequence continues at coordinate 895 of JAIMBM010000025.1, read as the reverse complement.
ATTTCGCACGAGGTAAACCAGGAGATCGAACTGCCTGGGGGTCAGCCTGATCGGCGTGTTCCGTACCAGGACGGAGTGTGCCAGCAGGTCAATCTCGACGTCGCCGGCCTGAAGCAACTGTGACCCTGCGACTCGCCGCGCCCGCGCCGCTCGGCGGAGCAGCGCGTCGATGCGCGCTCTGAGCACCGCCAGGCTGAAGGGCTTGGTGACATAGTCATCAGCCCCGAGGTTCAGCCCGCGCACCAGGTCCGCACCATCTCTCTTCGCCGTGAGCATGAGCACCGGCACATCGGAGATGCGGCGGAGCTCCCGGCAGACCTCCCAGCCGTCGCACCCGGGCAGGACGATATCGAGGACGACCAGGTCCGGTTGCGCCTTGAAGAAGAGCGGCAGGCCCTCCTCAGCGCTGTGGGCACCCAGGACCTCCATGCCCTCCTCGGTCAGCGCCTCCCGGATCACCTGCACGAGCGCGTGCTCGTCGTCGATGACCAGAATCCGCGGCTTGGCCCTTGGTTCCATGTTCCCCCCACCTATGCAGGCATCATTGCTGCTGCCCGGTCGGACGTCGTTGTTCCCCGGGCAGCTGTACCGGCCTTGAGAGGATTGGGCCGCCCTATGCGGCGGGTCCGAAGGACTGCACCGTTCCCACCAGGGATTCTCTGCCATCAGGGGGTCGAGGGGCTACCAGGCGCGAGTCTGACGAGCTCAGATTTTCGCTTTTGGAATACATTATAACCAGGAAAAGCGGCCCGCGCAAGGGCCACGCTTGGTAGCTGTTCAGACTCGCGTTCAGCGCATGGCACGGAGGCAGGCTGCTGCTAGCTGTGCCCATCGGGATCGGCTTTGCGCCGGCTCCTCGGGGAACCCCCTCCCCCTGTCCCCCTCCCCCTTCAGG
>JAIMBM010000249.1 GCA_023511475.1 Anaerolineae bacterium | reverse complement strand
GCGACAGAGTTGGTGCGGTTGCGTGAGCAACTGAAGGCTGCGTCCGGCTCCGGCCAGCCTGCGCCCTCTTACAATGACCTGCTCATCAAGCTCACGGCGTGTGCGCTGCAGCTACACCCGGCCCTCAATGCCTCATGGAGCGACAACGAGATCACTGTCTTTCGGGATGTGCACATCGCTCTTGCCGTAGATACCGAGGCCGGGCTGGTCACGCCCGTCATTCGCAATGTGCCTACGAAAAGCGTCCGTCAGATCGCCGCCGAGACCCTGAGGCTGGTCGAGAGGGCGCGGGCCAGGCAACTGACCCCCGATGAGATGGCGGGTGGAACCTTCACCATCACCAACCTGGGCATGTACAACATCGACGCCTTTACCCCCATGATCAACCTGCCCCAGTGCGCTATCCTGGGTGTGGGTCGCATTGCCAGGAGGCCGGCCGAGTGGCAGGGGGAGCTTGCCCTGCGCTACAGGGTGACCCTGAGCCTCACCTTCGATCACCGGGTGGTTGACGGCGCCCCCGCAGCACGGTTCCTGGATACCATCCGGCAGTACGTCGAGGTACCATGGCTTTGGCTCATCCAATAGCCCGAGTTCACTCTGGAGGAGCAGCTACGTGTCCCGGTTCAAGGTGGTGATAACGGATACCGACTGGCCAGACCATGAGCTGGAAGAGGCCGAGTTCTGCGCCTCGGGGATGAGCGTTGACCTCGTGCATCTCGACGCCCGCAGGCCGGAGCAGATAATGCCTCACGCTGCCGATGCCGATGCGCTGATGGTCCAGTTTGCACCGGTCAACCGGGAGGTTATCGCGAGCCTACGCCGGTGCCGGGTGATCTCCCGCTATGGCATTGGGGTAGATATGATCGACGTGCAGGCGGCGACCGAGCGCGGCATCATGGTAGCCAACGTGCCGGACTATTGCATCGAGGAAGTCAGCACTGCGACGTTGGCCTTCCTGCTCTGCCTGAACCGCCGCGTCATTCCCCAGGACCGGGCGGTGCGGGCCGGCTCGTGGGCATATCCGCCTCAGGAGGCACTGCCGGTGCGCCTGTCCCGTCAGGTGTTGGGGATCGTGGGACTCGGCCAGATCGGGCGTGCCGTGGCCGTCAAGGCGCTGGCCCTCCAACTGCGGGTGCTGGCATATGACCCGTACATAGACGTGTCGCGGGTCGCCACGCTCCCGGTCGCGCTGGTCGGCCTTGAGGAGCTGCTCAGGACATCAGACTATGTGACTCTCCACTGTCCGCTGACCGAAGAGACCCGACACCTGATCGGCGCGGCCGAGCTGGCGATGATGAAGCCGACGGCCTATCTGATCAACATGTCCCGGGGGCCGGTCGTGGATCAGAACGCGCTCTACGAGGCACTTGCGCGCCACAGGATCGCAGGCGCGGCCCTTGACGTGCTGGCGCAGGAGCCGCCTTCTCCGGACGAGCCCCTCCTCAGGCTGGACAACGTCATCCTCTCCCCGCATTCGGCCAGTCTCTCGGATGAGTCGGTACAAGAGCTACGGCGAGAGACTGCGCGCAGCGTCGTCGACGTGCTGAAGGGGGGATACCCGCGATCTGTGATCAACTCCAGGGCGCTTGGGCTCAATGCCTGCGCCAGGGAGCGATAGGCCGTGTCTGCAGAGTGCCGCGCAGTTGGGGCTGCGTTACGGGCACCGTCCCAGCGCGGCGCACTGCAACTCCCGATATGGGGACAGTCCCAACACACCGCGCGCAGAGCTTCAGCCCCAAAGGCCAGACTCGAGGGTTGACGCTATCGGCAGACGCGGCAGCAGCAAGCCGGCTCGCCAGTCCGCAGGGCTGGCTCGCAAGGATGGGGACGGTCCTGAACGGCTCGTGCTCTTGAGTCAGGTTCGTGGTGTGGCGAGCACGCCACCGGGGAGCCATCCGGCGGCGCGCTACTGTCGACTCCCCGGCATGCCGGCCTCGACCGCTCGGGCAGCCGCTGCAGCGCGGGTATGCACGCCGAGCTTCTCAAAGATGGCCTTCAGGTGCCGCTTGACGGTGTTCTCGGTGACGACGAGGGCCGCTGCGATCTCCCGGTTGGTCCTCCCCTCCGCGAGGAGCGACAGGACCTCGCGCTCGCGCGCGGTCAGGTGGGCTAGCCCGTCGCCCTCAGCGCACGCGGCGACCGCCTCGCGCACCAGGCTGAGGAAGGTGCGGCGGTCGAAAGCCTGCTTCTCCAGGCAGGCGAAGGCTCCGTGCTCGGCGTAGGCCCGGTCGATCTCCTCTGGACCTGCCACGCCGCTGACGACGATGGCCGGGATGCGCACAGCGCGGAGGCCGGCAAGGAGGCGGGCTCCGTCCATATTGGGGCCTGCGCCGGCGGGGCTGAGGGAGAGGTCTACGACGGCCAGAGCGTAGCGCTCGCGCCGCAGCCGGCCGCGAGCCTGCCCGTAGCTGGAGGCCACGCGCACTCCGTACCCTGCCTCCGCGAGCAGTTCGGAGAGGAGCCGCTGCCAGCCAGCGTCGTCCTCGACGAGGAGGGCTGCCGGCTGGCCGTTCGCACACTCCGCGGGTATGGGCTGGGCCCGGACAGACTCGGCGGGAGTGGCCTCCGCCAGCGGCGCGCAGGCCAGCGCCCGCTCGATCACCTCGCGAAAGTGTCGCCGGTGGAAGGTCTCCTTGCGCAGGCAGGTGAAGGCGCCGTGCTGCGTCAGGGCACTCACTGCGAGCTCGACCGTGGCAAACCCCGTGAGGAGTATGGTGACGCAGCCGGGATCGAGCCGCCGCACCGCGTCCAACACCGCGAGCCCGTCCTGATTGCGGTGATCGGCCCCGCCGAGGGAGAGGTCGACGACCGCCAGACGGTGCGGCACCGCCCGCAGGAGGGCGATGGCTTCCTCAAGGTTGGACGCAGTGTCGACGTTGAGCTTGGCATCGGTGAGGATCTCGCTCAGGATGGACTGCCAGGAGCGCTCATCCTCCACCACGAGGGCACGCCGCTCTTCGTCGCTCATGGCTCAACTCCCTCCGCTACCGGCAGCCTGAGTCGGAAGATGGTCCCGTGCTGCCCGTCGCTCTCGACGGCGACGGTGCCGCCCAGGCGGGCCATGAGAGTCTTGACCCACCACAGCCCAAAGCCGAGCCTGCCGGGCTGCGATGCTCCGCGCCCCGAGTAGGAGAGTTCAAAGATGCGCCCCTGTAGCTCCGATGGAATGCCGGGGCCCGTGTCGCTGACCGAGACCTCCACCCAGCCTGCATCTACCGAACCGCGGATGGCGATGCGCCCACGGCCCTCCATGGCGTCGGCGGCGTTCTCCAGCAGGTTGGCAAAGACCAGCTCCAGGCTCCGCTCGGCGGCGGTGACCGGCGGCAACCCTTCCAGCCCCTCGCAGGCAACCGTGACGCCGCGGGGAAGCCTGCAGGACTGTATGGCGGCCCGCACACAGGCGGCCACGTCCACGGGGACGTGGCAGATCGGGCGCAGGTGGTAGAGGTTGTTACGGACCGTGTCCATCGCCTCGCGCGCCGAGCGCTCGATCTCGGCGAGGTTGGCCTTCAGGTAGGGGTCCTGCGCCAGCAGGGCCGCGCAGCGGTCCTCGATGCCCTGCACGCGCACGGGGATGGTGCCGACCTTGTTGTTGATCTGATGGAGGAGGTTGGCGGCCAGGTCGCCGACGGCGGCAAAGGTCTCGGCGACTGCCCGCTGCTCCTGCGCCGCGCGCAGGGCCTCCTGTCGCGCGGCGTTGTGGACGGCCAGTGCGGCATAGTGGGCCAGGCAGGTGAGGACCTTCTGGTCCCACTCCGATTCTGCCAGGTGCCCGGCCTCATCTCCCACGCTGTACACGCTGAAGGCGCCTACCGGCTCGCGGTCGTCTGCCGCGACGACCGGTACGACGAGGGCACGCGTCCAGCCGTTGGCGCGGGCAAGGTCGGGCCGGTGAAAGCGCGCATCGCACTGTACATTGGCCGAGGTCACCGGGCCGCGCGTCAGAACCGCCTGGCCGTTGAGGCTGCCGTGAAGCGGCAGGCGTTCGCCCCGCGGATGGCCGGCAGAGGCCGCGCGCAGGACCAGCTCGTCTCCCTCCAGGGTCCAGATGGCGCTTGCCGCGCCGTCCAAGAGGTCGCAGGCCAGCTCCACGAGGCGGGCCAGCACCTGATCGCAGGTCTCGCCGAGGAGCCGCCCGGCGACCTCCTGCAGGGCGTCCAGCAGGCGTGCCTCTTGAATGGCGATCACGGCTTGCGTGGCGAGGGCCTGAAGCAGGAGGCTATCCTGCTCGCTGAAGGCGCCCACGAGGGGGCTCTCCAGGTTGAGCACGCCCTCCAGCCGCCCGCCAGCGGCGATCAGCGGCACGGCCAGCTCGGAGCGCATCTCCAGCTCGTGGTCCAGGGGGTAGTAGATGCGCGACCAGGGCTCCTCCCGCAGGTCGCGGATGAGGGCCGGCTGGCGGTGCCTGGCTACCCAGCCCATGACGCTGGTTGCCTGGATGGGGAGGGTCTCCAGGAGCGGGCGCCTCAGCCCCTGGACGGCAACGGCACGCGCGACCAGATTCTGGCCCGGGCGGTCTACAAGGCGGAAGATCCCATAGTGGGCGCCGGTCACCTCCATGGCCATCTGCAGGATGGCCTCCAGGGTCTCCTCGAGACGCAGGCGCGAGGAGATGAGGAGCCCGGCACGGCGCAGCCGGGCGATGTCGTCCTCACGACGGGTGAGGTCGCGGCGAATGCTGGCCAGCCGGCGGGCATGGTAGATGGCCATGGCCGCCTGGTTCACCAGGTTGTCCAGCATCAGGAGCTCGAGCTGGGAGAACTCGCGGGCCTCATGCAGGTACACGTAGAGGGCGCCGACGACCTCCTCGGCGACAACGAGGGGGTAGCAGGCTACGGTACACGCCCCCGTTGCTGCGACCGCCGGGTGGATGGTGAGGTCCGGCTCCTCATAGGAGAGGATGCGGCGACGGGCGGCAATGGCCCGCGCCCCGAGGCCCGAGGGTCTGGGCTCGTCGCCGTGGACGGTGGCGAGTGACTCGCCGGCGGAGACGCGGGAGGCCGGGTCGAACGACTGGTGTGCCTCGTTCCAGGCGTAGATGACGGCGGAAGCTCCAGGCACGACCATGATGGCGCTCTCGGCGATTAGGCGCAGTGTGGCGGCGACATCAACCCGCTCACCGGGGCCCGTGCGGTTGATGGCGTCGCCGATCTGGTTCAGCCTCCCGAGGGCCTCGAGGAGGCGGGGGAGGCCATCGCTCTGGGTGTGCACCTGGCGTTCCTGACCTATCTGCATGCGGCAGGCGCCCGACCCGGGCGACTCCGCCGCGACGGGTGTACGAGTAAAACGGCCGGGTTGCGATCCGGCCGTGCGGCAAAGATGGTAACGGCATGACATATTATAGCGTGAGTGGCAGGCGGATACAAGCAGATGGCTGTTCAGGGGTGTAGTTCAGCTTGGGGAACGGCTTCGCTGCGCTGCTGCCGGGACCCCCCACCCCCGTGGCCCCCTCCCCCAAGTCGGCCTGCGGACCGACTTGGGGG
>JAIMBM010000248.1 GCA_023511475.1 Anaerolineae bacterium | reverse complement strand
GCCATACTCCTCCAGCGCCTTGACGAGGGTCGCCTCGGTGTAGCGTGGAGGCGGCTGGGTAAAGTGCTGCTCCGGGATGAGGCGGACGAGGTCGACCACCTCGCCCTTTTCGACGGGAGGCAGCGGCGGACCCTCCTCGGCAGCGGGGGCGTCCTCGTCGCGTGCTTCCTCGTAGACGGCGAGAAAGCCCGGGAAGCGAAGCGATGATCCGCTCGCGCGGAAGAGATAGCGCCACTCCCTGGTGGCTGCCTCGGGCTCGCTGAGGATCGCATCGATGGGTGGGCGCGGGAGCCTGCCGGCCTTGACGTCTACCGCCATGGTGTCGTAGACCGCTGGTGCCATCTGGCTGGCTACGAAACGCCTCCAGATCAGCTCGTACAGGCGGAACTGGTCCCGATCGAGATAGGGCCTGAGGGCTTCGGGCTCACGCCGCACGGCTGTGGGCCGGATGGCCTCGTGGGCCTCCTGCGCTCCCCTGGTGCGCGTCCGATAGACGGGGGGCTGCTCGGGCGCAAAGCGCTCCCCGTATCGTCGAATGACATAATCCCGTGCCTCAGCCTGGGCGGCCTGCGCGACGTTGACCGAGTCGGTGCGCATGTAGGTGATGAGGCCGACGCTGCCCTCCGGGCCGATATCGAGGCCCTCGTAGAGCTGCTGTGCCACGCGCATGGTGCGCCGTGCCGCAAAACCGAGGCGGCGCGAGGCTTCCTGCTGCAGCGTGCTGGTGGTGAACGGAGGCGCCGGCCGCCGCTGACGGCGGCCACGCTGGACGTCGGTCACAACAAAGGTGGCGCCCTCCAGGTCGTCGATGACGGCCTGTGTTGCGGGCTCGTCGCGGAGATCGACCTCGCGCCCGTCTATACGGGTGAGCCTGGCCGTGAAGGTTGGGCGCTCCGGCAGGGGGACGCGCTTGGCCAGCTCGGCGCTGACCGACCAGTACTCGACCGGCACAAAGGCCTGGATCTCGCGCTCGCGCTCGACCACAAGGCGGACGGCCACCGACTGCACCCTTCCGGCCGAGAGGCGGCTGCGCACCTTGGTCCACAGCAGGGGGCTGAGCTTGTAACCCACGAGTCGGTCGAGAATGCGCCGCGCCTGCTGGGCGTTGACCAGGTCCATATCCAGCCCACGGGGGTGGGCAAAGGCCTCGGCGATGGCCGGCTCGGTGATCTCGTGAAAGACGACGCGCCTTGCCTGCTCCTCCCTGATCCCTGTCGCCTCCATGAGGTGCCAGGCGATGGCTTCGCCCTCCCGGTCAGGGTCGGTGGCCAGGTACACCTCGGCTGCGTCGGTGACGAGCTTCTGCAGCTCGCTGACGACCTGCTTTTTCTCATTCGGCACACGATAGGTGGGCGCAAAGTCGTGCTCAACGTCCACGCTGAGGCGGGAACGGAGGAGGTCGCGAACGTGGCCAACAGAGGCCCGCACGGAGTATCCCTGGCCCAGGAAGCGGCTGATCGTCCGGGCTTTGGTTGGGGATTCGACGATAACGAGGCGCCTGTTGCGCGGACCTGGCGAGGGCACGGCTTCCGCGCGGCTGGCACGTGCGGCTGCACCCTTGCGAGCGGCGGCAGCACGGGTTACTGGGGCTGGTTCGGGGCGGGGCAGGCCCTCGTGGGCGCCGGTCAGGCCCATGCGGACGAGGGTACCGCCGCAGACGGCGCACCGGCCGCGGGTGGCAGGTGCGCCACGCGCTGTGAAAACGGGCTGCGCTTCAGTGATCTCGCGCTTGGCCCGGCACTTTACGCAGTAGGCGGTGATCCCCTGCTCAGCCATCTGCCGCTCCGACGAGGGGCGCCTGGCCCCAGATGCTGGGCATTCTAGCACATCGGGGGTGATTCGACAAGGGAGAAGCACCACATGCCCGGCAGAGGCACCTGACTGAGTCTCCACCAGCCGCTATCTGGGCGGATGCGCCGTCCCACTGAGGACGCGGGCGAGCTCGCGCATAGCTGCGCTCGCTACATGCTGCGGTTGCAGGAGGCTGAGGGGCACGCCATCCCGCACAGCCTGCGCGCATGCGTCACCGGCGGGTGGCACTGCGCCGACAGCTTCCGCAGAGAGCGCTTGGCGGATCTGGGGCAGCGTCGGAGGGATGGAGGTGGTGCCGCGGTTGACGATGACCACGCCCGCCAGGTCTCCCATTATACCCCAGGCACGAAGGGTGGTCAGCGTAGCTCGGGCGCACTGCAGTGAAACCTGCTCGGGCTCGCTCACGACGGCGGTAAAGTGAGCATGGTCCACCGCTGCCCGGTTCAGCGCGCTCCAGGAGTGGTCGAGGTCTAACACGACATAATCATACCCGCCGGCGAGAATCGGCAGAAGTGCGTCGACCACCTCGTGGCTGGCGGGGCTCCATGATGCGGCCACGCGTGGTGCTGCCAGCAGCCGGAGCCCGCTCGCGTGGCGGACCAGCCGGCTCTCGACCTCCTGTGGCGTGATCTCCCCGGGAGCTTTGGCCAGCAGCCCGCCGAGGTCCGTTTCGGGGTCGAGCCTGAGCAGAGCTCTGGCGGTGCCGTAGCCGGGGCGAAGCTCGACCAGGGCCACCGAGTAGCCGCCCGTCGCCAGGAGGGCGCCGACATTGACGGCTACCGTCGTCGTGCCTACGCCGCCCTTGGCACCGAGAAAAGCGAGGACGCGGCCAGTCCGCGCCGGGGGATACGCGGCGCGGGCGAGGAGTGCCTCGGCGCGGGCGAGTAGCTCGCTTGTATCAGCCGGTTTGGCCAGGTAGTCGTCGGCACCGCTGCGCAGGCCTGACACGCGGTCCGCGACCAGCCCCCGCGCACTGAGCATGAGGATGGGCAGACGCGCGGTCGCTGGGTTGGCCCGAATCCGCTGGCACACCTCGAGGCCGCTCATGTCGGGCATCATGACATCGAGCACGACCAGGTCCGGCCGCTCGCTGGCAAGCCTGGCGAGCGCCTCGGCGCCGCTGCTCGCGACTGCAACCTGGTATCCCTCAGCCTCAAAGGCGTAGCTGACCAGGCGCAAAGCGTGCGGGTCATCGTCAACGATCAGGATCTTGCGTGGCATAAGCACCTACTCCTCGTTCCTGGCTACAGGCACGGTGAATGAGAACACGCTGCCCTTCCCGACCTCGCTCTGCACCGTCACCTGTCCGCCGTGGGCCTCGATGATGCGGCGCGCGATGTGGAGGCCAAGGCCTGTGCCCCCCGCGCGCCGTGTCAGAGAGGAATCGACCTGATAGAACTTGTCGAAAAGATGCGGGATCGCCTCTGGGGGTATGCCGATCCCGTCATCTGCGACGTGGACGATGATATGGTCACCGTCCGCCTCGCAACGGACCTGAACCCGGCCTCCGGTGTGCGAGAATCTGCAGGCGTTGCTGAGGAGATTGGTTACAACCTGCTCAAGGCGGCGCGCATCGCCCCACGCCGGGGGCAGGTCCGGCGGGGCGTGCAAGGTGATGGAGACCTCGCGGCTCTGCGCAAGGGCGCCGACGTTGGTCAAGGCGTGCTGAATCACCTGGCGAAGGTCGACAGCAGACCTGGTGAGCTCCAGCCTTCCTGACTCGAGCCTGGCTGTGTCCAGCAGGTCACTCACGATCGCTGAGAGGTGGTTGGCCTGCTCGAGCACGCGCGACAGGAACTCTTGCTGTACCGCGGGGTCTGGGACCTTGCCCTTGAGGATCAGATCGACGAACCCCTTGATCGAGAAAAGAGGCGTGCGCAGCTCGTGGGATACAGTGGACACAAAGTCATCCTTCATCTGCTCGACTTCGCGCTCACGCGTGACGTCGTGTAGCACGCGGATCTCGCCACCAAACTCACCGGACTCGGCGTATATCGGCGAAGAGAGCACCTTGAGGACCCGGGGTCTGGGCGTGAAGACCACGACTTCCGGGCGGGCGTCGGACGACCCCGCGTCCAGAAGTGCCGGGTGGTGGACCGACTCCTCTGGTTCGAGGGGTCGGCAGACACTGGCGAGGCCCTGGAGCCGCGTGTCCTCGACCCCTTCAACCGGCAGCCAGCCGAGCACCTCTGCCTCTTCCAGGCCGAGCATCCGCTCGGCCGCCGGGTTGACCGACATTACGCGGCCGTCCGGCCCGAGGACGACCACCCCATCGGCCATGTGGTGGATTACGGCCTCCATGTGGCGCTTCTGGCGGCGAATCTCGGCATAGAGGCGGGCCTTCTCGATAGCGGCCGCTGCCTGATCGGCAAGGATACGGAGGGGCCGGGGATCAACGGCCGCAAAGGCGTCGCGCTGTGAGCTGCACACGCCGAGCATGCCGATCGGGCGTGTGCGGACGGTCATCGGGACGAGCATCACAGCCCAGACGGGCGGGTCCCCCGACGCCCCTTCCTGTGGGTCTGGGTGGTAGAGGACTGCCCCGAGTCGAGCGGCTGTCGCCATCAAGCGGGCACAAGGCCAGCACTCGCCTCTGTGGGGCCTGGGCTGGGGCTGCCCGGCGATGGTGTGCTCTGTATCGGTGTCCAGCAGGCATATCCACGCCTGCTCGGCCACGCGGGTGATGGCGAGGGCGGCCTGGCACACCTTCTCCTGTACCTGGCCGAGTCGCAGCAGTTCGGCCAGCTGGCCGGCGGTCTGGAGCAAGAGCCGGGCATCCCCGAGTGTGATGTCATCTCCCGATGCAGGCGTGCTGAGCGCTGCGAGCTCTATCGCGCCCCTCGCGCGGCAACGTAGCGGCGTCTGTCTGACGACCCTGGCAATCTGCTCCGCGAAGTGCTGCAGCGCCAGAGGGTCCTTGTCGGCGAAGGGGGATTGAGGCGCCCGACGCACCGCTTCGAGCATGCCGATGGTCCAGCCTCTGCAGGCAATCGCAGCACCGATAGCGCTGCTGGGGCTGGTCCGTTGCTGCTGCGGCGAGTGGGCTGAGGCTGGCAGGCCGGGGAGGGGGAGGGTCTGCGGTCGATGGAGTGCTTCGGTGGTCGCCTGGAGGGGCAGCGCCTCTCGCTGGCCGGCACGGTGGGGCAGGCCGGCGTGAGCGAGGACGCGGTACTCCCGCCCCCTCTCGTCCACGAGCAAGGCGCGGACGACGTCGGCGGGAAGGCTCCGCTGGGCCTCGGCTACGATCTCTGAGGCGGCAGCCTGCAGCGACGGGTTGTCGGCCACGCACGCAGGTACCGCCAGGGTCATGCTCTGGGTCCGTCTCCAGGCCCGCGGGGCTACCGCTCCGACGGGCTCGTCCGCCGCGGAGGCAGGTTCCTGTGGGTGCATGCGGTGAACCTCGCTCTGAGATGGGACACCGATCCTGCATTCTCGTCGCTCGTCGCGGCCTGCAGCCTGCGTGGGCGTCGCCCTGCAAGATGCTGGCGCTGTGTACGTGTTCAGGATCAGGTTCAGCCCATGGCACGAGGCTAGGCCGTTGGAAGCTCCGCCCATCGGGATCGGCATCGCGCCGGCCTGCGGAGTTCCCCCCACCCCCACCCCCACCCCCGCCGCAGCCTATCCATTACCCACAGGTGGCCCGGGGGGGGGGAGCGTAGGCGCCCATGGCCTGCGC
>JAIMBM010000247.1 GCA_023511475.1 Anaerolineae bacterium | reverse complement strand
CTGCAAAAACACGCGCAATTGTTAAAGATTCTTGCCCCCTGTCCGCCCCTGAAGGGGAAGGGGGACAGGGGGAAGGGGTTCCTCGACGAGCCCGCGCAAAGCCGATCCCGACTGGCAGGCCTACCAGCAGCCTGGCTCCGTGTCATGCACCGAACGCGAGCCTGAACAGCTACGTGGGCGCGGTCGCTGCACTCGTTCACCGGCTACTCTTCTAGTATCTCGGCGAGGCGCACGAGCCGCAGGGCGATGTTGTCCCGGTAGGGCGGGCCATGCCCGGGGAGGACCACGAGGGGGTCCAGCTCGGCCAGGCGGCGCAGGGCGGCAACCGTTTCCGTGCGCTCGGTCGGGGCAATTCCGGGCACCGCCTGCAGGTGCCCCCGGCCGACCTGCAGCAGGTCGCCGGAGAACAGGAGGCGCGGCTGCTCCAGGAAGTAGGCCATGTGATCGGGGCTGTGGCCTCCGGTCCAGATCGCCTCGAGGCCGCCAAGGATCGGGAGAACCGTCCCATCGGCGATGGGCTCGCCGACGGCGAGCGGCCGCACAGGCGCGAGGAGGTGCCGGAGCGCCGCCCAGGTCGAGCTCAGGCCTCGCTCGCCGCGGGGGACCTGGCCTGCCCGGATGCGGCGCAGCGCCTCGGGGTGGGCCATCACCCGCGCCCCGGTAGCCTCCAGCATGGCTGGCAGCCCGCCGACGTGGTCAAGGTCAACGTGCGTGAGCAGAACTCGCGTCAGGTCGTGGGGACTGTGCTCCAGCCGCTGGACGTACGAGAGGATCCGTCGGGCGCTGCCCGGCCCTCCGGCGTCGATAAGCGTCAGCTCGACGCCGCCGATGAGATAGGCCGTGCTGCTCACGGACCGAATGGCATAGACCCCGGGCGCTACCTGCATGCTGATCTCCGTGCGGCTGGATGAGAGCGATGCGCTATCCGCAGCGCTTCAGCAATACGCGGGCCGAGAGCGCGCCGGGGGCTTGCCCGGGGCTTGCCCGGGGCTTGCCCGGATCCAACGCACCTGGCTTCCGGAGCGCACTGGTCGACGTCGTGCAGAGGCGGCCGGCAAGACGCGCAATGCCTCTGTGTCGGAGAACCCCCTCCCCCCCGGGGGGGCCCCCCCCGGCGGGCGGGGGGGGGGGGGGGGGGCGCGACGCGGGGGGGGGGGGGGGGGGGGGGGCAACAAAAAACCGGGGGGGGGGGGGCGGGGGGGGGGCCCCCCCCCCCCCCCCCCCCGAGACACCCATAGGAGCTATTCTGAGCGCCCTTGCAGAACCACTGTGCCGATAGGGACCGCATCATCCGGAATGGGTCGCCTGGCCGAATCGACAGCCGGCAGGCGACCGCCATCGGACACGCGGTACAAACCTACCTTGATGGTGTACTCCCCGGCTGGCAGGTTCTTAACCGAGAGCACCCGCTCATCGCGCCATGTGTCACCTGCCTGCCAGGACCTGGGGCGCGACGTGCTCATGACAGGGTAGCCATCGGCCTGTGTCGATAGCCCTCCATTCCAGTTGTAGAGATGCAGGAAGACGGTCACATCGTCCTCGACTGATCGCCAACTCTGCCAGCGAAGCGTCGCCTGCAGGGTGGAGCCCTGCAAGGTACTGGACGCCGAGAGCAGTGCAACACGGTCGGCGAAGGCCGCCACGTGCACCGGCTCTGGAGACCCTCCCTGCGCCTCCAGACCGCCCGCATCGTAGACGGCGAGTCCACCGTCATAGCGCGTGACCAGCACCTTTCCGGCTTGCCGCACCTTGGGCTCGAGGCTGTCCATGGTCTCCGTCGTGCCCGCGCACGCCCAGTAGTACCCCCATGGGCGCAACAGATCGGGAAGTATCGCGGCCGTCACGTTCCGTTCCGAACCTGTATGTAGCCATACAAGGTCGGCCAGGCCAAAGTACGGGGCTACGAGCGTAACCCCCTCGTGCCCAAGAGCGAATGTCGACCGGAGTGGCGCGAACCACGCAGGATAGTTCACACAGAGCACCGACTCGCCTGGCTCATCGGGCAGAGCCGCCACGAGCTCGGCTACAGCCTTGCGGACAAGGCGGTACATGGGCACCCGGGAGCGCACAAAACCCCAACTGCCACACGCCACGCCGAGCACCACCAGCCACGCCAGTACGGCAACACCCGTTGAGCTCCTATGGCGCGACCGGGCGAGGCTGGTTGGAATGGCCCAGAAAAGCGCCGCTCCCACAGACGCCTCGTACAACAGCCGTGGTCCATCCACAACGTACCAGAACCCAAGCACTGCCCAGGCTGGCGCTGCGGTCAGAGCGAACCATGCCAGAGCCAGAGTCACTAACCTGGCACGCCCCGCCTTCCAGAGCACAAACGACCAGAGTCCGATAGCCGGAAAGGCGACCAAGGCCACCGCCTTGATGTCGCTCCATCCCCTTCCCGCACCCACGATGGCTGTCGCCAGAGGTGCTACGGGATACGCGAGGCCTTGCGCGAAGTAGACAGCATTCTGCCAGCGGCTCTCCAGATTGCTCAGGCCAGCCCACTTCACTGCCTTGGGCACCAGGGCCCACACTGCAACCGCCACCATTGCGCACAGTACATACGGCAGTGTCTCGCGAACCGCTCTGCGCCACGGCGGTGGCTCTTCTTGTGTCAAGAGGAGACAGACGAGCAGCGGCGCGATGGCCGCCCCCGTCTCGTGGGCAAACGGCGCGATGCCGGCCAACGCAACGGACAGCCCCCGTACAAGACCGGCGTGTTGGGCTGCTCGCTCACCGAGCCGGTAAAGGCAAAGCGAGGCAAGGATCAAGAACGTAACAAGCATGTGTGTGAGCGAGCCCACCCACGGCACTGCCTGGTAGCTGAAGGGATACAGGATGAACAGTACGGCTGCACCGAGCCCGAGACTCAGCCCTCCCCTGTTAAGCTGCCAGGCGGCGAGACGCGCAAGGAGAAGCCCGTTCAGCACATGCAGCCCGAGGTTGACGCCATGCAAAGTCACGGGATCGTAGCGGCCTTGCACGAGCCGCAGCGCTTTCCAGACGGTGAAAGGCAGGGGCCGGTAATAGCCGATCAGGCGAGCAGAACTCCACATACTCGCCAGAGTCTGCCATTCCAGCCAGCGGAAGTGCACTGCATCATCGAGGAAGAAGGGCAGGCCCAGAGAGAAGCCATAGGCGAGGAACCCGACAGCCACAATCGGTCCCGCCACCCAGATGCCAGTGCTTACTGCCCGTGGCAGCACCACCGATCGCTTCAGTCGGTTCAGATGCCGCAGGTCCCTGCGGGTAGACAGCATACCGTGCTCCCGCGCTACAGCTCGGCGACCACGTCCACCAGGAAGGGCCGATCCCACAGGATGCGGTACGGGACGCTGCTGTAGCTCGTCAGATCGGCGTCGAGCGGCTGCCCGGCCTGCAGCGCCTCCTTCTGGCTGCGCAGCCAGTGGGCGAGGACGTCGTAGCGGGCGAGCACGCCGCGGTAGAGCTCGAGGATCTGCGCCATGCCCTTGGGCTTGGCCCGTCGCAGCCAGACGTCCATGAACTCGCCGCGCAGGCGGAGCATGGCCTCCCAGCGCTCCTCGATGGCCGCAAGCCAGCGGTCGATGTCCTCGCGGGCGGCCTCGGGCTTGACGACGCCCCCCGCAACCTGCGACCACCCGGCCCTGATAAGCTG
Organism: Anaerolineae bacterium; assembly: GCA_023511475.1. Classification (GTDB taxonomy): domain Bacteria; phylum Chloroflexota; class Anaerolineae; order SpSt-313; family SpSt-313; genus SpSt-313. The sequence continues at coordinate 1,874 of JAIMBM010000247.1, read as the reverse complement.
CGACAGAGCTACCTTGTGCCCAGCCTCACCGATGGCACGCGCCGAGAAGGCGAGGTCGCGCAGCACCGCCTCCTCACGGTTGCCGGGCGCCGCCTCTGCAAAGACTGCCTCCGCCGCCGCGGCGATCTCTTGCATCTCCTGCACCGTCTTGTGCGGCAACTCGCTCGCCATGCGGCCAAGGAGGGGCTCGTCAAAGAGCGCGTACACCGTGTGCGACGCGTTGGGGATCGGCATGCCCGGCAGGCGGTTCACCGAGCCCAGGCGGCGGATCGCCGAGACAATTGCCTCGCCTTTCTCCGGCCCGAAGAAGAGCTGCCCAAAGGCGGGGTCGAACTCGGCGTCGGAGGTGTTCCCGCCGGTCCAGGCCTGCTCTGCCCCGAACGCGTAGCCGTACCAGGAGTTGCCCAGCGGCTGGTAGTGCCCGCCGTCGCCCCAGTCGGTGTTCAGGAGGCCTGCCGCGCCGTGTGCGACCCCCTCACGCGCGAGGACGCGGATATTCTGGTTCGAGTTGTCGATACGCGGGAAGAGGGTGTTCCACGACGAGGTCCCGGGGCAGACGAGGAACCGCCGCCCATGCTCGGCAAAGAGGGCCGTCGAGGGATAGCTCTCCTGCGCCTCGTAGTGCCAGTCCAGCAGGGTAATGTCTGTCGGCAGGTCGGGGATGACCTCGGGATGCTGCAGGACGATGTCGCCCCACATCTGGATTCGCTTGCCATAGGCGGCAGCCAGCTCGCGCACCCGCAGCATGTGCTCGAGATAGAGGCGCCCGGGACCGATCTGGGCCATGCGCTCGGCGGAGCGCCCGCGGCCGAGATCATAGGTCTCGTCGCAGTTGACGTTGAACTGCGATGAGGAGAAGGCCGGCAACAAGTCGGCGTATAGCTCGTCGAGGAAGCGGTAGCACTCTTCGACGGTCGGTGCGAGCGACCAGCAGACCTTCGTCTCCGCCAGATGCCGGTACCGGGGCAGGGAGAGGATGTTCTGCATGTGCCCGAAGGACTGCAGGTTGGGCACCAACTCGACGTGGAACCGCCGACAGTGGGCGTCGAGCTCGAGCATCTCCTCGTTGGTCAGACGGTCGGTCGTGGCGCCGATCTCCGGATGGCGGGGGAAGTAGTAGGCGTGCTCGTTGTGCATCTGGAACTGGTTGATCTTGAAAAAGCTCAGCTTCTCGACCAGCTCCTTCAGCGTGGTCAGCGTAGGCACCTTGCCGCGGCAGACGTCGAGCAGCACGCCTCGCTCGGCGAGGGCCGGCCGGTCCTCGATGACGAGCTGCGGCAACTCCCGCCCTCGCAGGCGCACGATCTGGCGCAGCGTCTGCACGCCGTAGAAGAGGCCACTGGCGCTGTCGGCGGCGATGACAGCGCCCTGTGGCCCGATCGTCAGCTGGTAGGCCTGGTCCTGCAGGGGCTCGCCGGGCGGATCGTAGCCGAACTCGTCCGGGGGATAGATGCCCCGGTCACGGGCCGCGCGGAGGAGGACGATGGTGTTCTCCCGCCGGTGCGGGCGATGTTGCCGCTCGATGGCGAGCACGAGCCCGGTCGCCCCTGCGATCTCGTCGCGGAGCTGCCGGGCGGCAAACAGGTCGTCGTCATCGGCTTGGGGCGGCAGGCAGATCAGCGTTTCCGGGGACAGGACGAAGCAGCCGGCCCTTCGCTCGACCGAGCGGGGGCGGGGGACGAGGTGCAGCAGGTCAGCCATGGAAGCGCTCCTTGTGGTGAACGGCCGCAAGGTGCGGCGCAGGCCAACTGGTATATACCATTATAGGCTGGAGCGCCGCACGGCTCAAAAACCCGCGGGTATATCCCACAATCGTCGGCGCATTTCGGGACGAGTGGTACGTGTGGGTTCCACACTTCGGCCCCCGTTCAGAG
>JAIMBM010000246.1 GCA_023511475.1 Anaerolineae bacterium | reverse complement strand
CGCCGTGCCTGCTCGGGGGAGGGGGCGGGGCCAAAGGGCCAAGCTCAGCATAATGCGCCCCGGGCCCAAAAAGGGTATAATACGGCCATCACAACAACCACCCCGGCCGCTTGAGGCCGGGGCAGGCCTTCGGGATTGCGGCGCGCCGCGCCGCCCCCTTTGCCCACCCAATCCGGAGGAGGCCATGAGCGACCAGCCCGACCAGCCCCTTGTCCCTTCCCGCGCGCTCGGCGGGTTGCTGCAGGAGGCTGCTCCCTCCCCGCTGGCCGGCGGGCTCTGGTACACCGCCCGGGCCGTCGGCGATGGCCTCGAGTACCGCTTCGCCCCGGGAGCGCTCGCCGCCGCCCGGTACCTGACCGCCGACCTGCTGCTGGATGGCAATCAGCTCGCCGTCTTTTCGCTCACCTTGCAGGAGGGCGAGGATGGCGCGACCTTTGGCCTCTTCTTCGGCGCGCTGAACCAGTGCCAGGCCCGCATCCGAGTGCCGCTAGAGGCCGTGAACCAGAACCGCTGGCGCTATGACCGCGAGGGCGCCTGGCTCAAGCCGATCTGCGCACTCGACCGGGTCGACCTCGCCCGGGTCGACCGGATGACCCTCTCCATCCTCCGCATGGCCGAGGAGCCGGTCCGGTTCTGTCTGACGCCCTTTGCGGCTACCGCGGCGGAGCCGCCCGCCCTGACCGAACCGCTCCTGCCCAAAGGCCCGCTCCTCGATGAGCTGGGTCAGAGCACGCTCCACGACTGGCCCACCAAGAGCTGGAGCGTCGAAGAGGTCACCCGCCGCCTGCAGGCTCAACTCGCAGAGGCTCCGGCCCAGCGCTGGCCGGAGGGCTACTCTCGCTGGGGCGGCTGGGCCCGTCGCCGCGTGGACGGGACGGGCTTCTTCCGCACCCACTACGATGGCCGTCGCTGGTGGCTGATCGATCCCGACGGGCACCCCTTCTGGTCCGCTGGGGTGGACTGTGTTCGCGTCGACACCGAAGCGGCCTACGACGGCCTCGAGGCGGCCCTCACCTGGCGCCCCGCCCCCGAGGGCCCCTACGCCGCCATCTACCGCCATCCCGAGCACGGCCACGGCCGGGAGATCAACTACCTGGCGGCCAATCTCATCCGCGCCTTCGGGCCCGACTGGCGCGCCCGCTGGGGCGAGATCGCCCTGGCCGAGCTGCGTCGGCTGGGCTTCAACACCGTGGGCAACTGGTCGGAGTGGCCCCTGGCCTCCGAGGCGCTCTTCCCCTACGTCCGCCCGCTCGAGCCGCGGTTTCCGCGCACGCCGCTCGTCTTCCGGGACTTTCCGGACGTCTTTCACCCCGCCTTTGCGGAAGACGCAGTGCTCTATGCCGCGCAGCTCCGCGAGACGGCCAACGACCCGGCGATGATCGGCTACTTTCTCATGAACGAGCCGACCTGGGGCTTTGCCAAGGAAAGCCCGGCCGTCGGCATGCTCCTCAACACGCCGGTCTGTGCTACCCGCCGGGCGCTGGCCGAGTTCCTCGCCCAGCGGTATGGCGACGACGCCCGGCTCTGCGCCGCCTGGCAGATCGACACGTCGCTGGCGGCCATAGCCGAAGGCCCCTGGCAGACGCCGCTGACCCCGGCCGCCGAGCGCGACCTGGCGGCCTTCTCGGCTGTGATGGTCGAAAAGCTCTTCGGCACCCTCAGCGAGGCCTGCCGACAGGTCGATCCCAACCATCTCAACCTGGGCGCGCGCTACTACACCATTCCTCCGCCGTGGGCTCTGGACGGCATGCGGTGCTTTGACGTCTTCAGCATGAACTGCTATCACGCCCACGTGCCCCCTGAGGAGGTCGAGCGGGTCAGCAGCCGGCTGGAGCGCCCGGTGCTGATCGGCGAGTGGCACTTTGGTGCCCTCGACGTCGGCCTGCCCGCGGGCGGCATCGCCCGTGTGCGCACCCAGACCGACCGGGGCCGGGCTTTCCGGGTGTATACCGAACAGGCGGCGGCGCTGCGGGCCTGCATCGGCGTCCATTACTTCACCCTCTACGACCAGTCCGCCCTCGGCCGCTTTGACGGCGAGTGCTACAACATCGGTTTCCTGGATGTCACCAACCGCCCATACGAGCCTCTCGCCGAGGCAGCACGTGTGACCCACGAGCGGCTTTACGAGGTCGCCCTCGGCGAGGTGCTGCCGTTCGACGACGCTCCCGAGTACCTGCCGCCCGTCTTTCTATGATTACAGCGCTCGCAGGAGCAGCAGGAGAAGCAGAAAGCCCAGGACAAAGCCGAAGGTGGCCTGGTGCTCAAAGCCATGGCTGTGGCTTTCGGGGATCAGCTCGTCCGACACAACGTACAGCATGGCGCCGCCGGCAAAGGCCAGTGAGACGGGCAGCAGCGGCTGCACCAGGCTGACAAAGAGCGCGCCGAGCACTGCCGCCAGAGGCTCCGACAGACCCGAGCCCACTGCCCAGGCAAAGCTCTGCCAGCGGGATAGGCCACAGGCCCGAAAGGGCCCGGCTACGGCCATCCCCTCCGGTATATTGTGGAGAGCGATGGCCGCAGCGAGCAGGACGCCCAGGCGCGGCGCTGCGGTATAGCTGGTGCCGATGGCCAGCCCCTCGGGGACGTTGTGCAGAAAGAGGGCTGTGAACAGGAGCACGCCGCGCCGGTAAGCGATCGGGTTGGTGCAGGCGGTGGGTATGCCGCGGTGCTCGTGGGGGAGGAACCGGTCCAGCAGGGAGAGGGCCGCCGCACCCATGGCTACGCCCAGGACGGCCACCAGCGTGCCTCCGCGGCTCAGCGCCTCGTGCACGAGTCCGAGGGTGGCGATGGCCGTCATCACCCCTGCTGCAAAGCCCAGCAGGGTATCGTAGGTGCGCATCCCCGGCGTCCGCAACAGGACGACCAGCCCGCCACCGACCCCCGTGGCGAGCCCGGCAATGAGGCTTAGCAGGAAGGCGTTGAGGACGACTATAGCTGGCCTCCAGGATTCTCGACCAGGCCTCCGAGCCTCTTCAGGTCCAGAGGGATGCCGGCCACCACCAGGTACACCTGATCGGCCCGCGCCGCCAGCCGCTGGTGCGCACGGCCGAGGACATCCCGGTAGACCCGCCCGAGAGGGTAGGGTGGTACCAGGCCCCATCCCACCTCATTGGAGACGACGATCAGGCTCCATCGGCCCAGCTCATAGGCAGCGAGCACGGAATCGACCTCAGAGTTGAGCCGGGCGGCCGCGGCCTCCTCGTCGGGGTCCTCCCCGAGGTCGAGCATGAGGTTGGAGAGGAGGAGCGTCAGGCAGTCAAGCAGCACCACGTCAGCGTCCGCGGCCCCCTCGCCTAGTGCACGGCCGATGTCGCGGGGCGCCTCCAGGGTGCGCCATCCCTCGGGCCGACGGCGTCGGTGGTGCGCGATGCGGCCGGCCATCTCGGCGTCCCACGCCTCCGCCGTTGCCACGTAGAGGACACGCTCGCCCAGACGCATCGCCAGATCCTCCGCCAGCCTGCTCTTGCCGGAGCGCGCTCCTCCGAGGACCAGAATCAGACGCTTCGTCACGGCTCGACCTCACCCTGCTGCAGCCGCCGCCACAGCCCCTCGACAAGCTCCCACGACTCGAAGAACGGCCCGGCGGCAAAGCACTCTATGGTCACCACGCCCCGGTAGGACCGGTGCCTGATGCTCCGGAGCAGGCTTGCAAGCACCCCCTGGTCCATAGAGGCGAGGCTGCGATGGTCGCGGCCATCCTCCACACCGTGCAGGTGAATGACCCGCGTTCTCGCCAGATGCGCCTCAAGGAGCGGCCGGGGGTCCCGGCCCTGCCGCAGCAGGTGCCCGACGTCCAGGCACAGGCTCACGTCCAGGCGGTCCAGCAGCGGCCAAAGCGCCTCCGGAGGGTACCCCGGCACGTTCTCCACGGCGATGAGCGGCTCCCCGCCGGCGCCAGCTCCGAGGACATGGAGCGACTCGGCCAAGCGCTCATGCCACGGGCTCCAATCAGTGGCCGCCTCAGATCCGGCGGCCGGAGCATTGTCCGGAGCCTCCGGTGCCGGCTCGAGGTGCAGGACGTAGGCCCATGGCTGCACCCGTTGCGTGGCCTCGATCACTTCCCGGGCCGTCTCGACCGCCTTGCGGCGCGCCTGCTCATCTCTCGCTCCAAGAGGCAGGTCGAGGGGCAGGTGCACCGTATAGCTGTGGCCGTAGGCCTTGCCCAGGGCGGCGAGCCCCTCGGCAACCTCCGGACCCGGCAGGCCGTGCGTCACCTCCAGCACCAGCCACTCCACATCCTGCACTCGCCCGGCCAGCCGCCTCACGTTCGGAAGCACATCCTCCGGATACACCCACGACGGCCCACCCAGCCGCAGCTCACAACACCACTCACCCATCACGCCTCATGCATCACGCCTCACGCCTCACGTTTGACGCATCACGTTTGACGTATCACCCCCACCCCGCCGCCACCAGCAGCACGACCGCCTCGACGACCTCGTTGATCGCCCCATAGGCGTCGCCGGTCAGCCCCGGGATGCGGGCCATGATCCCGCGGGCCATGAGCGCGACGAGGCCTGCGGTGAGCGGCACTGCGACCAGCCCCAGCCAGCGCCATGCCACCAGCACGCCCCCCGCCGCGACCACTGTGGCGATGGCCAACTCCCGCCGACCGGCCCCCTCCTTGACGAGGCGGCCGAGCCCCGGGCCCGGGCGCCCGTAGGGGTATCCGACCACAGCCAGCGCCATGGCCCAGCGGCCGAGGAGCGGCGCACCGATCAGCACCGATGTCCGCAGCCAGCCTTCGAGGCCGGAAAGGGCTGCAAACTTGACCAGGAGCAGCAGTACGGCCCCGGCGACGGCGAAGGAGCCGGCATGCACGTCCCGCAGGATCTCGAGGCGCTCCTCCGGGGAGCGAGGCGCGAGCAGCGCGTCACAGCAATCCATGAAGCCGTCGAGGTGCAGCGCACCAGTGAGCGCGACCCAGGCGGCCACAGCCAGGGCCGAGCGCAACCCCAGGGGGAAGGCGAGCCCGAAAAGCAGGTCTGCGCCTGCCACAAGCCCGCCGAGGACGAGCCCCACCAGCGGATACCAGGCCACAGCGCGGCCCATCGCCTTCTCAGGGACCGCCCGGGGCAGCGGCACGGGCAGTATGGTGAGGAATCTAAACGCCACGAGGATGGACATGGGGGCTAGTATACCACCACTATGGCGATCGCGCCATGGCGGGGCTCCGGCGCCTCTTGTTGCAAAAGGCCATTCTGCGGGCCCATCAGCGGTCTGTCCCGCCTCCTGATGCCCTCCACGGGCGACCAGCCTCCATCCGCCTGTACAGGCGCAAGGATACTCCATCGTAAGACCCCCACCCCAGGGGCATTCCCCGCTCTGACCGCAGGGCAGAGCGGGGTTAAGCCCCTGACCCCGCCCCTGCGGCGCGCTATGCATTACCCATGAGTCGGGCTGCAGAACATCCCGGGGCGCGAGATGGCGCCCCGGCGCCCATCCCAGCGGACCACCCGCCGCCCACACTGCTGCTCGGAACACGCCGAGCGGCAGCCGCGATGTGCTGCAACTCCAGAGTGCCC
>JAIMBM010000245.1 GCA_023511475.1 Anaerolineae bacterium | reverse complement strand
ACCGAAGTCCTGCCAGACTTTTACCAGTCACACATCGAGATGTACACCTGGAAGGGGAAGCTGTACGTGCTCCCCGAGCAGAATGCGTCGGTAGTCCTATACTACAACAAGAAGCTCTTTGACGAGGCCGGCCTCGAGTACCCGCCGTCAGACTGGAAGGACACAAGCTGGACGTGGGAGAGGTTCCTCGATGCCTGCAGGCAGCTCACCAAAAAGGAGGGAGACCAGGTCGTCCAGTACGGCTGGACAGAGGCTTGGTGGCCGCCGCTTTCCGCGGTCGTGTTCGGCTACAGCAACGGCGGCCACTGGTTCGACCGCTACATGGACCCGACCAAGGTGACACTCACCGACCCCAAGATGGTAGAGGCCTTCCAGTTCTACGCAGACCTCTGGAACAAGGAGAAGGTGGCCACCAGCCCGGAGCAATGGAAGGTGCAGGCCGGCTACCAGATGTTTGCCGCTGGCAAGGCCGCCATGACTCTGGTAGGACACTGGTTCTATCCCGAGTTCTCCAAGCCGGAGCACGGCCTGTCCATGGATATCGGCGTGTTCCCGATCGGTCCGGGAGGGACCACCTCCAAGACCGATCTGGGAGGCACTGGAATGGCGATCACCGCCATGACCAAGCACCCTGACGAGGCGTGGAGGTTCCTGCGCTTCGAGTGTGGTCCGGAAGGGCAAAAGATCATCGCCAGGTCTGGCCTCTTTGCGCCAACCCTGAGATCAGTTGCCAACTCGGAGGATTTCCTCGGCACACACACGGCTCTGCAGCATGCGGAGGTCTTCAACACCGCCATGGACAACGCCGTGATGTTCCCAATCGGGCCAGCGTGGGATGCCATGGCCGACAGACTCGGCCGCAATCTCGACCTCTTGTGGAATGGGCAGGCCACGGCTGCAGAGGCCATGGCCACGGCACAGGCGGAGATGCAACAGGCCCTGGATGAGACCCGCGCAGGCTAGGCTGCTGCTGCGAGTGGGTCATTCGGCGGCATCGCGCGTGAGCGCGGCACTGTGTGGAGGGCAGGCCGGGGCTGTTCTCCCCTCGCCCCGGCCTGTCCCGACAGCCTGTTCATGGAGAGAAAAGTGACGAGGAAGCCAGGACAGAGACAGACGGGTCTGAGGCGCACGCTCTCTCGGACGTGGACCTGCTACCTGTTTATCGCGCCCAACATGCTTGGCATACTGGTGTTTCTTGCCTATCCCATTGTCTACTCATTTTACGTCAGCCTAACGCGTTGGGACTTTGTCAGTCCTCCGCGCTTTGTCGGCCTGGACAATTACGTACGCTTGTTCACGGCCGACCGGCTGTTCTGGGTCTCCATGAGGGTCACTGTGACGTACGTTCTGATGTACGTACCGGCCGTGCTGGTCGCGGCCCTGATCCTTGCTCTGGCCATGAACCAGAAGCTGCGCGGCATCAAGTTCGTCCGCACTGCAGTTTTCGTCCCGGTCGTCACCTCCATGGTCGCAGTAGCCATTGTGTGGGTATGGCTGCTGAGCAAGGACTTTGGCCTGATCAATATCGTGCTCCGGGCTGTTGGATTGCCGGGCGTCGGATGGTTGACCAATCAGAAGACGGCCCTCCCGGCCATCGCGGCGGTGGGCGTTTGGAAGTCGATGGGATACAACGCGATCATACTGTTCGCCGCCCTGCAGAGCGTGCCGCGGCTGCTCTACGAAGCGGCCGAGATCGATGGCGCAAACAGCTGGCACAAGTTCTGGAATGTGACGATCCCCATGATCGCGCCGGCGATCGTCTTCGTCACCGTCACGTCCGTCATCGGGGCCTTCCAGGTCTTTGACCAGGCCTTTATCATGACGGGCGGCGGGCCAGGTGACGCAACCTACGTGTACAACTTTTACTTCTTCCGCCAGGCATTCGGCCAGCTCAAGATGGGATATGCCAGCGCCATGTCGTACATACTGTTCTTGATCATGTTCGCCTCGGCGATAGTCCAACTTAGGCTGACGCGAGAGGCTGCGGCGGCGGCCTTCTAGCACCGCGACACCGACTCGAACCATCGCACTGGAAAGGAGCTCACCGGGATGGCTTTGATGCGCAGCGCCCAGCCCGCAGCCCGCACAAGGCATGCGCAACGCTTGGGCAGAGCTCTGTCAAGAGCCCTGCTGTACATCTTTGTCTTCTGCGTCGCGCTGACTTCGCTGGTCCCCTTCCTCTGGATGCTGGACACAGCGTTCAAGCCGGGACGATACTCCATGGTATACCCTCCGGTAATCTTTCCCCCTGGCATGGGGCTGCAGAACTTTCGCGAGGTGCTCACCCAGACGGCGCAAAAGACCAACTTCCTGCTCTATTTCCGCAACACCATCTGGTACAGCTTCTGGGTCGTCCTCGGGCAGCTCGTAACCTGCTCGCTCGCCGGGTACGCGTTTGCGCGGCTGGAGTTCCCGGGTCGGGACCGGATTTTCTACCTCTACCTCGGTACGATGATGCTTTCGATCTGGGTAACCATCGTGCCGCTGTTCATAGAGATGCATACCTTTGGATGGTACAATACCATGTGGTGCATGACCGTGCCGGGCATGTTCGGAAGCGCTTTTGGGACGTTTATGCTCCGCCAATTCTTCATGACGTTGCCGAGGGAGTTGGATGATGCCGCGCTGATCGATGGTGCCAACAGACTGCAGATCTACTACCGGATCGTGCTGCCGCTATCCAAGTCGGCGTTGTCGGTGTTGGCGGTCTTCACGCTACTTTCCGTGTGGAACGACTTTGTGTGGCCCCTGATCATGATACCGGATCCCCGGCTGTGGACGCTAACGCGCGGTCTGCAACAGTTTGTGGGCGTGTACTACACCCGCTGGGAGCTGATCATGGCTGCCAGCACGATGGCGGTTGTGCCGATCTTTGTGGTGTTCTTCCTGGCCCAGCGCTACTTTGTGGAGGGTATCGCCCTCACCGGCCTTGCCGGCCGGTAGGCCGACTATAACCCGTTCGCCGCGGCCAACGCCCACCGCCGACCACGTCTCGCAGGAGCGCACAAGTGGATTCTCAGTCTTTGATCGTCCTCGGCAACGCCTATCTGAAGGTCTGGCTCGACCCCGCTACCGGCCGCATCATGGCAGTGCACAATGTGCCAAGAGACCTCGACCTGGTCTGCGCTGTGCTCGACACTCCTCCCTGGCGTCTGGAAGTCCAGCCGGAGGGCAGGTGGATCGAGAGCTTTGGCAGCTTTTCCTATGAGGTCGGTGATAGCGGGTCCGAGGGCCAGAGGGCAACCCTCCGTTGGGAAACAGAAGCTGGCATTTCCCTGGTAAGCATCATTACCGTCCCTGCCGACGAGCCGGCGGTCCTCCTCACCATCGCTGTCGAGAACACGGGTGGACTGGCCATCGACAAGATCGAGTACCCCATCGTCACGGGCATTGGTCCGTTGGGGGCGCGACGGCTCCCTACCGCTCTCGTCCACTCCCAGGGTACCGGGTTCCTCTTCCGAGACCCGCTGGCAACCTTTCTCCCAGAGGAAGGGCCCCGGCAAGGGCTGCGCTTCTCCCCGTACCCGGAGGGGTTTAACGGCTCGACGATGCAGTTCATGGCCTACTATGCCGAAGAGAGGGGCGGTTTCTACTTTGCGACGAGGGACGCCGGCAAGGCCATGAAGTGGCTCAACTTCTACAAGGAGATCAGCAGTGGGCTTCTGACGGCTTCATTCATGCACCAGGCGCCGCACGTCGCACCGGGCCAGAGCTTTGCCCCCGATTACCAGGTGGAGATCAGTACCCTCTTCGAGGGGAACTGGTATGAGGCGGCCGAACGCTACAAAGCCTGGGCCATACGCCAGCCCTGGACCCAGCAAGGCCCGCTCGCCCAGCGCAGCGACCGGCCGAAGTGGCTGCACGAGGATGTGGGCTTCTGTACGTTCGGAATCAATGCGGCACACGATCGGTCAGAGTGGCTAGACTTATTCCACAAGGCGACCGGCACGCCCGTCTTCCACATCCTGGGCCCCAACTGGGCTCGCAGCGGCCAGGACTACATGGGGAGCCTTCCCGGTGGCGCGATCACGGATTGGGTGCCGGGGTGCTTCTCCCACGCCAATCTGGAGACAATTCGCCGCAATGGCGACCGTTGGGCGCCCTTTGAGTTTGACCTGCTCTGCTCGCATGCTGCCAGCCGGCCTGAGCCTGTGTTGCACTGCCGTCAGGTCCTGCCGGCAAGGAAGTACAGCTTTGACCGCTACACGTTCCCCTTCATGTGCCCGGCCACACCCTTCTGGCACGACCTGCACGTGGCACGGGATGCCCGGATCGTCGCCGAGCACGACCCGGACGCGATCTACTACGACATCTCCCTGAACAACGTGCTCATGGCCTGCCGTTCCCAGCATCACCCGCACCATCCGGGTGGAGGGCAAGAGATAGCCGACGCCTATGCCAGGATGCTGGCGGACACCAAGGCTGAGATCGCGCGCGTGGCCGGTCGCCCGGTGGCGATAGGCACCGAGATGGTCACCGAGCTGGTGATCCCTTTCGTCGACTTTTACCAGGCGCGCGCCGAGGCGAGCCCTGCGAGCAGCTTTGAGGCGGACTTTTGGCGAAAGTGGTTGGTTGAGGGAAAGGTCGAAAAGGTTCCTCTCTTCGCGTACGTCTACCACGAGTACGGGCCCCTCCGCATGGATGGCTGGGGCAAGCTGTCGTTCGAGCTTGGCGACATCTTCTACTGGATTGCGAGTCGGGTCGTGCTGTGGGGCGGGCTCTTCGAGCTGAACTACGAGTTCAGCCCCCTGGAGATGCTGGGCGAGCACCCGGACGACCCCGCGGAGCACTATTACCCATTCGACCGGCGCGAGTACAGGATGGACCCAGAAAAGCTCGCCTTTCTGGCCGAAATCGCGCGCACACGGACGGGCTGGGCCAGAGACTATCTGGCCTACGGCACGATGCGGCGGCCCCCGACGTTGAGTGTCCCTCCCATCACGCTCAGCTACTTCCTGTACAACTGCGGCAAAGGTCTGCCCCACTATGAGGAGCGGGGCGCAATCACGGTGCCAGGCGTAGTGTGCTCGGCCTGGAGCTACGGTCACGAGAGGGCTGCCATTCTGATGGTAAACCTGCATGACACGCCACAGACGGTGGAGATCAGGATCGATCCTCAGAGCTACGGACTAGAGCCGTCTGTTACGAGGGAGCTCTGCCGCATCGCGAAAGACGGCGAGCTAGCGCTAGGAAGGGTGAGCGAAGGTCAGATGCTGTCACTCTCGCTGCCCCCGCGCGAGATCGTCGGGCTCGAGATGCGCCCGAAGTCAGGACGTGAGTGACGAGGAGTCAGATAGGTTCAATGGCTGTGAAGAAGATAAGCAGGCGGCGGCTGTTATTGGAGTTCCTCCAGTTGGCAGCGGTGTCGGCGGTCAGTTCGGGTTGTAGACAGGCTGTGGCGCCCCCGGCCCCCCCCCCCCCCCCCCCCCCCCCCCCCCCCCCCCCCCCCCACCCCGCGCCCCCCCCCCCCCCCCCCCCCCCCCCCCCCCCCCCCCCCCCCCCCCCCCCCCCCCCCCCCCCCCCCCCCCCCCCC
>JAIMBM010000244.1 GCA_023511475.1 Anaerolineae bacterium | reverse complement strand
CTCATCGCCAGGGCAACGGCCACGATCAGTCCGAGGGCCGTACCGATCATGAGCCCAAGGTTGCTCCACAGCCGCCTGGCTGCGAGGACAAACACTGACCACAGGTTGCGAAAGAGTTTCATAGGTTTCTTCCGCCATCATCGCAGCGGCGTCATGCCGCCCGGCTCGCGCCGGTCACGGCCCGACGACCACCTGCCCCTCCTCGAGTCCGCTCACGATCTCCACACGGTCTTCGGCCTTGATGCCAAGCTTCACCGGCACACGGCGCTGTCCCTCGCCCTCCATGACCAGTACAAAGTCCTTGCCCTGGAAGGTGCGAATAGCAGCCGGCGGCAGCCAGAGGACGTTGTCCTTCTTCTGCAAGACCACGCTAACGCGAACCAGAGCACCGGCCTCGAGCGTCACGTCAGCATCGTCGATAGAGATCCTCGTCGAGCGGTCTTCCTCGGCTGTCCCCACGGCGGTCGAGCCGCCTGTCCCATAGGGGTATGGCAGTCGTCGGATCTTCCCATGGAACTCTTTGGCCGGGTAGTTCACAATGACAATGGTACACTCCTGCCCGACGCTGAGCTTCTGCATCGTATCGCTGGTGAGATCGGCGCTGACCTCCAGCGCTCCCGGCGCCGCCACCGTCATCACCGGCCGGTAGGCGTTGACCGTCCGGCCGGCGTAGGCACCGACCATCGTGACCTCGCCGTCGATCGGGGCGGTCAGGCGAGCGTTGGCCACCTCCGCCTTGAGCCGATCCACCTCGAGTTGTGCCCGCGCCACCTGCTGCTCAAGCACCGGGTCCACCGTGCTGGTCAGCTTCTCCAGGTCCAGCTGCGCGAGGCGCACGTTCTGCTCCAGTATCTGCAGGTCAAGCTCGTGCACTTTTTGGTTCTGCAGGGCCTGCTCATACTGCGCCTTGGCGATCTGATAGTTGATCGTGGCATCCTGCAGGTTCGCCGCCTCCCACGAGGCCGCAGCGCCAGGAGAGGCGTTGCGCCGGTCATACGCCGCCTGCGCCCGCTGGACCTCCGCCGCGGCCCGCTCCAGGTTCGCGGCAGCGATAGCTACGCTCGGCCCCGGGTCCTGCGCTCTCGCCTGCTCGAGCCGCAGCTTGGCAATCTGCAGGTTGATCTCCAGGCGCGTACGCTGCTCCGCCGAGGACTCCTGCGCCGTCTTGAGCTGCAGCTGTGCAGTCTGCAGCCCCACTTCCGCCTGGGCCAGTGCGTTGAGCAGGTTGTCAATCTCCAGCTCGGCCAGGACGTCTCCCGCCTTCACCTTGTCGCCCTGCTTCACGTTGACCTTGGCCACCCGCCCGTCGACGCGGAAGTAGAGCTGCTCCTCCTCGACCGGCGCGATGCGGCCGGTGAACCTGACCTGCTCGATGACTGTCCCACGCTCAACCTTATAGGTTGGCTTGGAGGGGACGACGGCTGTCGGGATTGGCGTTGGCGTCGGCTCCTGGGAGCCACCGCCGCCGGCGCAGCCGGTGAGGGCTGCCCCAATCAGAGCAGCTACGACCAGTATCAGACACGCTTGTCTTCTGCCCATGGTCTTCAGTCTCCGCCTGAACGATGCGCGGCCCGCACCGCGCCGGTCGCACGATGCGCCGCAGCCCTCAGACCACCTTGATCTGGAAAAGGACCTCATGGGGCGCGCTAGTATTCGATTCCTCGCCGCGCCCCAATGCCCTGCTGGAGAGGGTGCTTCTCGTCAAGCATTCTCGTCACCAGGTCGGCAGCGCGCAGGATACCGGCACTTGCTCCACGCCCCGTCAGCACCAACTCGACGTGCCGCGGCCGCGCCGCGATGACGTCGAGCACCTCTTGCTCTGTCAGCAGCCCCAAGGAGACGGCCGTGTTGACCTCGTCGAGCACGACCAGGTCGTACTCCCCTCCGACCAGCACCTCGCGGGCCCGCTGAAGGCCTTGATGAGCGAGAGAAATGTCCTCAGGGGTAGCCTTGCCGGGGAGCACGAAACCCGGACGACCAAACTGCTCGAAGGTCACGTAGGGGGCGAGCAAACGCAGAGCGGCGATCTCACCGGTGGGCTGGTGCTTCATGAACTGCACCAGGTAGGAGCGTAACTGCCAACCTGTGGCTCGGAGGATGAGGCCTAGCGCGGCGGTGGTCTTCCCTTTGCCTTCGCCAGTGTAGACTTGAACGAGGCCCTGCTCGAGAGCGGGCACTACATTGACCTCCGCTGGTCGCAACGGCGCCGCAGCAACGTCGCCGGGGAAGAAGCCCAGGTTTGTTCCGGGCAAACTCGGCGAGCCGGGCACCTGCGTAACAAAAGGTACAGTTTGCGAGTATACCATAGCGGGCACACCCTGTCAAACTCGTGCACCTTTGAAACTATTCAGAGTACAACCCACGAAGAAGAGTTTGACGCCCCCTCCCCCAACGCTATAATGGCCTTGGCGCGGCCGTACGGCTGGCCGGCTGCGCCGCAGGCGACAGGACCAGCCAGCGTCGCACAGGATGGCCAGGACGTCACCGTGTCCCGAGTAAGCAAGCTCAGGCGGTTTGTCAGGGTCCTGACCGTATTGGCTTCCCTTGCACTGTTGCTTGCGGCAGCAGGCATAGCCGGTCTCTGGCTGCTGCACGGCCAGGCCTCGATGCACACCTATCGCTCGCCGATGCGGAGCCAGCCGCAGTCGACCGGGCACACGACCACGCCCCTTGCCCGACAGGTCGTGCTCATCATCGTCGACGGCCTCCGAGACGATGCTGTGGCCTCCATGCCAAACCTCTCGTCCCTGCGCCGTCAGGGGGCCTCGGCCCGGGCCCTTCTGCGCGCTCCTTCCCTCTCACAGCCGGCCTGGACGACCATCGTGACCGGCGCCTGGCCCGAGATCAACGGTGCGCCACTCATCAACGTATCCGAAGCGGAGCTTGCACCTATCTCTGTCGATACGATCTTTGCCGCTGCCCGCCGTGCCAACCTGAGCACGGCGCTTGCCGGCGGCTCCTGGTGGGAGCGCATGGTGCCCCGGGACCTCCTTGACGCCATTGCCAGCGTCGAGGGCTCGGGTCCGGTTGCCGACCAGCAGGCGACCGACGCCGCCATTCGTTTCCTGCGCAACTTTCAGCCGTCCTTCCTGCTCGTCCATCTTGGCAACGTCGACTCGGTCGCTCACGATTCGGGCGCCTTGAGCGAAGCCTGCCACGAGGCAGCTCTCGAGGCCGACCGGCAGATCGGAGACATCGCTGCTGCCATGGACCTGCGCAACTCGGTCCTGATGGTCTGTTCAGACCACGGCCACATCGACCGGGGCGGACACGGCGGGCCGGACCCGACCGTCGTAACCACCCCCTTTGTGGCGCTCGGCGGCCCCGTCATCCCGGGCGACTGCGGCACGATCGCCCAGGTCGACATCGCTCCGACCATTGCCGCCATACTCGGTGCGCCCATGCCGCGCCTCAACCAGGGGAACATCTGCTTTGCCATACTGCGCTGCGACGACGCCAAGCGCGCCGAGACGCAGGTTGAGCTGGCCCTGCAGCGACAAGAGTTCGCCAACCTCTACCTTGCCAGCATCGGCCGCGGCTCCCTGAGCGACACCGCCGAAGGTGACGTGACCGTTGCCCTCAGCTCCCTCGAGGTGCGCAATCTGGAGAGCGCCTACAGGCTGGCCTCGCTCGCCGTCGAGCGGATCGATCGCGAGGTCGCACAGGCCCGCTCGGACCGCATCCGCCGGGAGCGCAGCCTGCGCCTGCCGGTTGCCGCTGGCTTCATTGGTGCGCCGCTCGCCCTCGTGGCTCTGCGGGGCGGGCGCCGTGGCCGGTGGCTGTTCTTTAGCGCGGCTGCGACACTCCTCGCCTACCACGCGCTTTTCGCCCTGGAGGACGGCGTCTACTCCATCAGCGGCATCACCGGCATGAGGCCCTTCGTCGAGGCGATCGTACGGCGTACGGTGGCTGCCTCGGCCATGGGCGGGCTGCTGGTGCTCTGGCGGCTGGCGAGGGACCATGAGGGATCGGCTCTCGAAGTGATTCAGACGAGCCTGGCCTACTCCCTCCTCGTCGTCTATCTCCTCGGCTGCCAGGCCGCTGTTGTCTATTGGCTCAACGGCTTTCGCTTCACCTGGTACGTACCCGACCTCGGGATCGCCTTCTGGCAGGTGACCGCCCTCGTGCAGGTGCTCATCTGCGCGGCCCTCTCCCTCGTGTTGCCGGTGATCCTCTTGCTGGCCGGGCTCGCATACCAGGGCATGACGGTAGTAGCGCGGCGCTTGCGCGCCGCCGGAGGCAGTTGATGCGCATCGTAGTGACAGGGAGCAAGGGGCAGCTCGGCACGGCACTCCAGGCACGCCTCACATTCGCAGACCTGCTGCCCCTCGACCTGCCCGAGTTCGATATCACCGACGCGGCCGGCGTGCGCCGGACCCTCGAAGGGTTCCGCCCGGACGTGGTCATCCACGCTGCGGCGCTGACGAACGTCGATCAGTGCGAGCTGGAGCCCGAGCTGGCATACCGCGTCAATGCCCTTGGCACCCAGAACGTGGCTCTGGCATGCCAGCGGCTTGGCGCAACCATGCTCTACGTCAGCACGGACTATGTATTTGATGGCACCAAGGGTGCGCCGTACGTGGAGTATGATCCGCCCGCGCCTCTGAGCGTGTACGCCAGGAGCAAGCTCGCTGGCGAGTGGGCCACGCAGACCTTTGCCCCGCGCTTCTACATCGTCCGTACCGCCTGGCTCTATGCTCGCGGCGGGCGGAACTTTGTGGAGACGGTCCTCCGCCTCGCTCGCGAGCGCGGAGCGCTGACCATGGTCACCGATGAGGCCGGCTCCCCAACCTACGCGCCTGACCTGGCTGAAGCCATCTCCCGTCTGCTGCCGACCGAGCAGTACGGCATCTACCACTTTACCAACTCTGGAATCGCCTCCCGCTACGACTGGTCGAAAGAGATACTCCGCCTTGCGGGCCTGGATCACGTTCCGGTGACGCCGTCTCAGGGCTACAAACGACCGGCGCCCGTGCCACGGCAGGTGGAGCTGCGGAACCTGTGTGGGGCGTCGCTGGGCATCGTCATGCGGCCGTGGCAGGAGGCGCTCCAGGACTACTTTGAGGTCGCCACGTGAGCGCGCTGCCAAGGGCATCGGTCATCATCCCCAACTGGAACGGGGCGCGTTTCCTGCCGACCTGCCTCGATGCCGTGCGCCGCCAGACCCTCCGGGACGCCGAGGTGATTGTGGTCGACAACGCCTCGCACGACGAGTCCCTCTCCCTTCTTCGGGAGCAGTACCCCGAGGTGCGCGTGATCGCTCTTGGGGAAAACCGCGGCTTTGCCGGAGGGGTGAACGCGGGCATTCGCGAGGCGCGAGGGGAGTTCCTCGCCCTGCTCAACAACGACACCGAGGCCGCCCCGGGGTGGCTGGAGGCCCTTGTCCGCGCCCTCGACGCCCATCCCGACTGTGGCATGGCTGCCAGCAAGATGCTGCTCTTCGACCGGCGCAGCCACATCCACTCCGCCGGTGACTCGTTCCGCACCGACGGCCTGCCGGCCAACCGGGGGGTGTGGCAAGAGGACCTCGGTCAGTATGAC
>JAIMBM010000243.1 GCA_023511475.1 Anaerolineae bacterium | reverse complement strand
GCCCAGCGCAGGCCGTCCATCACGGCCTTGACGTCCGCCATGTGCCGCAGCTCGCGCGCGTTATAGACCGGCTGTCCGTCGTGCTGCAGGGCTGCGAGGGCCTCGATGCCCTCGCCCGAGTTCAGCCAGCGGACGGTAGCCTGCGAGAGCTCGAGCCGCACCGGCGCGTCGTAGATGTCAGAGCCGGGCACTCCGGGCCGGCGGTACTCGAAGGCGATGTAGGCAGGGGTGGTGATGAGGAACACGTTCGTGGCTGGCAACAGGACGAGCGTGGACAGCACAACCAGGAGCCGCCCGACCGCCATGGTGACCCTCTGAAGCGTCATGGCACCGCCTCCCCCCTTTCATCTCGTGCTGCGTCCAGGGCGTAGCGCAAGACAATGCCGTGCACGATCTGCTCAATGGGCGCCCGGTCATCGGTGAGCACGGCCCTACTGCGCTCCCACCCCATGAGTCCGGGAAGCGCTCGGGCAACGACCGGCGCAAGGTGCGGATCATCGAGCCCCTCGAGGCGGGTGCGTACCGCCTCGAGGTCTGTCGGCTGGACCGAGGCCAGCACTAGCGAGTTATAGTCCTCCGCGGATTCGATGATATAGACCGAGGGGAACACCGTGTGCACCGTGTCGGCGATGGCTTCGACGAGGGTTCGGTCGTCGCCAGCGTATCCCACATTGACGGCCAGCACGCCGTCCTCGTTCAGACGCTGGCGTGCCAGCTGGAAGAATTCGCGCGTCGTGAGGTGGAAGGGGATGTAGGGCGGCCGGTAGGCGTCTACAGCGATGACGTCGTAGCGCGCCTCGGCTCCGGCCAGGAAGCGACGCCCATCCTGCGCAAAGGTCCGCACGTTGGGCTCGTGCAGGTCAAAGTGCTCCCGGGCGACGTCGATGATGGCGGGGTCGATCTCGGCGGCGTCAATGGGGACCGGCCCGAACACGGCCGTGTACTGGTGCGCAATCGTCCCCCCGGCCAGCCCGATGAGGGCGAGGCTCGGCTCGGGCTTGGGCTCCGGTCGGGCGGAAAAGTAGGGCGCCAGCAGGAAATAGTCATAGAGATGGCCAGTGAGGACGCTTCCGGGCCGGTAGATGGACTGGATGCCCAGGCCCTCGTTGAGCAGCAGGTGCCGCTCGCCCCGGACCTCGACCACGCGGATATAGTTGTAGGAGGATTCGCGCTCGTAGATGAGGTCCTCTGAGCTGCGGATGCGCCCACCTCCATCGAGGAGCCATACGCACGCCAGGGCAATCAGCATGCATGCCGGTAGCCAGGTCCGGCGGCGTTCCCAGGCCAGGGAGGCCGCACCCCCGAGGAGGACGAGCAGCAGGCCGATCGCAAGGAGGGATCGGCGGGTTCCGAGCCAGGGGATCAGCACAAAGACCGGCAGGAGAGTTCCGACGATGCTGCCACCCGCCGAGAGCGCGGAGACCCGCCCTGCCGTCTGCCCTGCCCTGTCGAGCCCGGGTATGGCGACGCGCACGGCAAAGGGGGGAACCATCCCCAGGAGGAGCACCGGCGGCGCCAGGAGGGCGAGGACCCCGAGGAAGGCTCCCGCCACCCAGCCCGCCCGCAAGTCTGAGAACCCTGCTGCAGCGAGTCCGAGGATGGGGCGGCTGAGCGCGGGGACCAGCCCGGTGAGCAGTCCTGCCCAGGTCACGATCTCGGCCAGCGTGCTCGCGTGGGGGGAGCGATCGGCCCAGCGGCCGCCAAGGGCGGCGCCGGCGGTGAGATAAATGAGGATGAGACCAATGAGGATGGCCCACACGAGCTGCGAGTCGCCAAAGTACGGGGCGAGGAGCCGCGAGGCACACATCTCGACGGCCATCCCCGCAGCGCCGGCACAGAAGACGAGGCCCGCGAGCAGTGTGGAGCGTGTCACCGTCTCACCGGGCGCCAGTAGCGCTCTGCGGGGCCATCCGTGCTGAGGCCGTGGGCGTAGGCCTTGACCCTGTCGGCCACGTTCTCCTCACCCTGGAAGAGCCCCCGGACCTGTGAGCGGTAGCAGAGGATGGCTTCGATCTTGGCCTGCAGTGCCGGCGGGGTGAGGGGCTCCAGCTCGGGCTGCCAGGGCCCGCCGATCTCGATCGCTGCCTGCACAAAGCCGGGAACCTCGGCGTACGGATAGTCTTCGTAGTAGCGCAGGGTCCAGCCGCGCGGCGTGAGCCGCCGGGCCGCCCACTGGACCAGGTAGTGGTCCACATGGTGGCCGACTCCCAGGGGCGCGTATAGCACCGAGGGACGGAGCGCGTCGCACAGGGCCTGCAGCCGCACGGTCAGCCCGCCCACGAGCGCCCTGCGCTCCAGGGGGTGAATCTGCTCAAAGATGGCGGGAGGCTCTGCGTAGAGCGGCTGCCCGTCGGGGCCAAGGCGGTAGATGCAATCGGGAATCTCCCAGTGAAGCCATCGGGCTCCGAGGCGCTCTACGGCGGCCCGGTCTTCGGAACGCCGCAGGGCGACGTACTCGGCAGCGGAAGGAAGCCCGGCGGTGTGCCAGGCCGAGAATACCGTCGATGGCACGGGCGGCGGGTCGCCGGCAAAGATGGTGAGCACCGTCGCACGGTCGCCGGCCTGGGCCTGGCGGGCGATCAGCCCGCCGCAGGAGAGCACTCCATCGTCGAGATGGGGGGCGAGATAGAGGTGGAGATCTCCCAAAGCAGCTCCTCCCGCAGGTGAGATGGGAGGATTATAGCATCAGGGGGAAACACGGGCAAAGGACGCTGTTCCGGCCGCTCAGATATCGGGCTCTACGAGGCAGCCGTCTGCCCGCAGAGGCGCGCGACGGCTTTGAAGGACAGGTCAAAGAAGATGACCGGGCCGCAGTTGCCGAGGTCGGGATGTGGCCAGTGGACGGCGTTGAGCCCGCGGGCGTGTGCCCCGCGCGGGACGCGCGGCCAGCCGCCATCGCCATGGTCGGGCGGGTTCTCTTCGGTGATGCGCAGCGCCTCGACCGGCTCGTCGGGCGCGAGGAGCTCCCAGTAGCCCAGGGTGTCGGTCGCCAGGGTAGCCAGGCGCTGCCATCTGTCTCCCACCTTCCGGTAGACGCGAACGACGGCACCGGCGATGCCGCCGCCGGTAGGCTGCACGACGTAACCGAAGATGCGCCTCGCGCTCTGGTGCTCTGGGCTGACCATTCTGGTACCTCTCACCTCACATGGTTCGCGCGTGCAGCCGCCTGAGGCAAGCCCTCCTGCAGGTTTAGACAGGGCCGGCACGGCCTTTGTTTCAGTCGCAAGCATCTGTGTTGCCCATCAAGCGCGAGCCTTGGATGTGTGGAGCTTTGGCACCCTCCCGCAGGTTCCCCGACCTGCTGCGCAGGCAGGGGCGTGCCACCCTTGGCGGAATCCGCGCCTCGATGAACACGCCGAACCTGCGGGAGGGTTCTACCCTCCCGCAGGTCACGAACTCGAGCACTGGCGCTGCGTTCGCCCAGGATCACGCACGTCTGCCCTCGTCGCGGATCCCGGAACCTGCGGGAGGGGCTCCGGGATCGATGGACATGACCCTCGCCCTATGAGCGGCGAGGGCTGTCCGTCCCTGAACCCCGAGCGGGCACGCCGTGCCCGGTCGGGGGAGGTCAAAGGGGGAGGAGCCCGTTGACATGCGAGGGTTCCCGTACTATACTGCCCATACCCCAGTGGAGTACATGGAGGTCTGGCACATGCCCATCTTTGAGTATCGCTGTCGGCGCTGCGGTCAGGTCTTTGAGCGCCTGTGGCAGGGGCCGGAGCGCCGCGAAGAGTTGCGCTGCCCGCAGTGCGGTGCTGTCGGATCGGAGCATCTGGAGAAGATGCTATCTCGCTTTTCCTCGCAGGGAAGCACGACTTCCAGCGATGTAGCCTGCGGCACCTCGACTTGAGGGGTACGTCGCTAGGGGCCGTGTGCTCCTTTCGCCGGTCGGGCCGTGCCCAGACCTTTCCGTGACGTGCGACGCGCCATCCCGCAGGGGGCGCCCGCACGCATCGGCCACACCCAACGGAGGCGCCCGTGAAGCGCTATGACCTCATCACCTTCGACATGGGCTACACCCTCGCGTACTTTTATCCCTCGGAGGAGGAGCTCTTTCTCCTGGCGCTGCGCTCTGTCGGGCTGGAGATCGACCCCGGAGCCGTCCGGCAGGCGCGGAGCGCCGCCTGGCGGGAGTACTTTGCCTCGATCGAGGGCACCACGTTTGAGGCCACCGAGGAGCGCGACCGCAAGGCCGAGGCCTGGATCATGGCACAGACTCTCGCTCACTGCGGCGTGCACGATCAAGACCTGGTTGACGTCGTGTGCAAGGCCAGCAAGGCGGTGTTCAAGGCGCCCGGCGCCGTGCGCCTGTACGACGAGGTCCCGCACGTGCTGGCGGCGCTGCGCACGAGAGGCCTGCGCCTCGGGATCGTCTCGAACTGGAGCTGGGACCTGCACGAGTATGTGCACATGCTGGAGCTCACACCCTACTTTGACGTGATCGTCGGCTCGGCGCGCGTGGGCTGCGAGAAGCCACATCCGCGCATATTCGGCGAGGCGCTGCGGGCGGTTGGGGTCCCTCCGGAGCGCGCGCTCCACGTCGGGGACAGCTACGAGGCAGACGTCCTCGGCGCGCGGGCGGCCGGGATGGACGCGCTCTGGCTGGACCGCGCTGGCGCTGGCGGCCATCCCGAGTGCCGGTCGATCCGCGATCTGAGTGCGGTGCTCGACCTCGCCTGAGACAGGAGGAAGACGCGATGCAGCAACCCCGGGTAGTGGTCGTCGGAAGCTCCAACACCGACATGGTCGTCAAGGTGCCGCGTATCCCGGGCCCCGGGGAGACGGTCCTCGGCGGCCGCTTTGTGATGGCGGCCGGCGGCAAGGGCGCCAATCAGGCGGTGGCTGCGGCCCGCCTCGGCGCCGAGGTAACTTTTGTGGGGCGCCTCGGCCGCGACATGTTCGGCCGGCAGACGGAGGAGAACCTGCGCCGCGAGGGGATCAATACGCGCTTTATCGCCTGGGATGAAGTGGTCCCGAGCGGCATCGCGCTGATCATGGTGAGTGCCGAGGGTGAGAACTCGATTGCCGTGGCTCCGGGGGCCAACGGCGAGATGACGCCTGCCGATGTGGAGCGGGCGGAGGAGGCGATTGCCGCGGCGGACGTCCTGTTGCTCCAACTGGAGGTACCGCTTGCGGCGGTGCGGCGAGCGCTCGACATCGCGCGTGGCCACGAGGTGCGCGTGATCCTGAACCCCGCTCCCGCGGCCCCGCTCCCGGACGAGGTGCTGCGGGATGTGGACCTGCTCACGCCCAACCAGCACGAGGCGGCCCTGCTCGCAGGGATGCAGGGCGCAGAACCCGCCGAGATGGCGCAGGCGCTCCTTGCCCGGGGGGTGCCGATGGTGGTCATGACTCTCGGAGGGAGGGGCGCCCTCATCGCCGGGCCGGAGGGGATGGAGCTCGTGCCCGCTTTCCGTGTAGAGCCGGTCGATACGACTGGCGCGGGGGATGCCTTCAACGGGGCGCTGGCCTGCGGCATGGCACAGGGGCGCCCGCTGCGCGAGGCGGTGCGCTACGCGAGCGCGACGGCTGCCCTCGCGACGACGGTCATGGG
>JAIMBM010000242.1 GCA_023511475.1 Anaerolineae bacterium | reverse complement strand
GCGTGGTGGTGGGAGACAGGGTTCGGGGGCGGACAGGTGGCCTCAATCGCCCTCTCCTGGCCCTTGCCAGAGGGGTACCCCATCCCCCCGGCCCCCTTCCCCGCCGCTGAGGCGGCGGGGAAGGGGGTGTTCGCTCTTGGAGGGGGTGTCCGCGAGCGACGAAGCCGCCCGCGGACACCCCCTCCTACCTGGATTCCCCGCCCCCGCGCCGCGGGGTCAGGGGTGGGGGTACCGCAACTGGCGATGCTCCCAGGCTGGCTAGGCGGAGGGGGCTGTCCGCCCCTGAAGGGGGACAGTGGGAGGGGGTTCCCCGGCGGACAGACCTACCAGCAGCCTGCCTCCGTTCCATGCCCTGAACGCGAGTCTGAACAGCTACGGCAGTCGAAGGTATTGACGGCGCCCTCGGTTTCCGGTAGGATAGGGGCGTCGCCGGCCGGGGCGGGCGTCGGCAGAGGCCACTGTGGGCACGAGAGCGATACGGGCCGGCGCGAGTGCGCCTGCGAAGGGGTGCGCGTGAGATGAGGACGGCTCGCCAGGGGCTCGGGCGGCGTGGCGAAGAGTTGGCGGCAAGGTACCTGGTGGCCCGCGGGTACCGCATCCTGGCGCGCAACTACCGCTGCAGCGCGGGCGAGGTGGACCTCGTGGCAATGGACGGGGACTGCCTGGTCTTTGTCGAGGTTCGCACGCGTCGTGGTGACGACTGGGGCACGCCCGAGGAATCCGTAGACGAGTCAAAGCAGAGGAAACTGGCGCAGGTTGCCGGGCACTATGTCGACGAGCACAATGTCGCCGATTCCAGCTGGCGTATAGACTTTGTGGCGGTAGACCTGGACATTCGCGGGAGGGTGCGTCGCCTCGAGGTGATGCGCGACGTGATGGCCCCATGAGCAAGCCGCTGATCGTCATCGTGGGCCCGACCGGCGTGGGCAAGACCGCCACCGGCGTGTCGCTCGCCCGCGAGGTTGGGGGTGAGATCGTCTCGGCCGACTCGCGGCAGATCTACCGCGGCATGGATATAGGCACGGCCAAGCCGATGCCCGAGGAGCAGGCACAGGTCCGGCATCACCTCATTGACGTCGTCGACCCGGATCGGACCCTCACCCTTGCGCAGTATCAGGAGCTTGCCCGGGCGGCGATCGAGGACATCCTGAGCCGGGGGAGGATTCCCTTCCTTGTGGGTGGAACCGGCCTCTACGTGCGGGCAGTAGTCGAGGGCTGGACTGTACCGCACGTGCCGCCAAACCCGGTTCTCAGGCAGGTGCTTCTCGAACGCGCCGGGCGTGAGGGGGCCGAGGCGCTGTACAACGAGCTGCAGGCCGTAGACCCCGTAGCCGCAGCGCGGATCGATCCGCGCAACGTGCGTCGCGTAATCCGGGCGCTTGAGGTGTACCATGGCACGGGGGAGCTGCCTTCGCGCCTGCAGCGTCGGGAGCCGCCCCCCTATGCGGTGCTGTGGATCGGACTGACGATGGAGCGTGCCCGGCTCTACGCGCGCATTGACGCGCGGATCGATGGGATGGTCGCTGCCGGGTGGATCGACGAGGTCAGAGACCTTGTCGCCCGAGGCTACGACCTGGATCTCCCCGCGATGTCGGCGTTGGGATACCGGGAGATCGGTGCCTACCTCCGAGGGGAACTGAGCCTCGAGGACGCCCTAGCCCTCATCAAACGGCACACGCGGCGTTTCATCCGGCATCAGTACGCCTGGTTCAGTCCGGATGACCCGAGGGTGCACTGGTTCGACGTGGGGCAGCCCTGCCTGGATCGCATACGGGGGCTGGTCCTGTCCTGGCTGGAGACATATGGGTCGTGATGCGCATCCCCCTCGCCCGCTTCTGTAATCATACCCTGGCCGAGGTGCTCGTGTGCGTCATCCTCCTGGGCTTTGCCGTTCCCTTCCTCCTGAGGGCACCCGAGCCGGTTGTGCGCCCGGGCAGGCCCCGCACCGTGGTGACGCAGAACCCCAAGATGGGCGTGCACACGCGCCTGACCGACGAGGTCGAGGAGTGGAAGATTCAGCGCACCCTGGCCATGGTCCGCGAGATGGGCGCGCCGTGGATCGTGGAGTACTTTCCCTGGGGCTACTATGAGCCGGAGAAGGGGCGCTACGACTGGTCGCACCCGGATCTGGTCGTGAATCACGCAGTGGCGCAGGGGCTCACCGTCATCGGGCGCATCGACTTTGTGCCGGCCTGGGCGCGCCCGCCGGAGACGACTCCCCGTTACCTGGACGAGGAGCACTATGGGGACCTGGCCGACTTTGTATACGCCTTTGTGAAGCGCTATGGGGAGCGGGTGCCCTATGTCATCATCTGGAACGAGCCGAACCTGAGCTTCGAGTGGGGTTACCGGCCGGTGGACCCTGCGGCGTACACGCGGCTCCTGTGCGCGTGCTATCGGCGGGCGAAGGAGGCCAACCCGGCCGTGCAGGTCGTGGCTGCGGGCCTCGCGCCGACGACGGCGCCGGAAGGGAACGAGTGGGGGATGGACGATCTCATCTTCCTCCAGCGGATGTACGATGCGGGCGCACGGGGCTGCTTTGATGCCCTGGCCGTTCATGCCTATGGCTGGACCTTTGCGCCCGATGCCCCGCCTTCCCCGGATGTGGTCAACTTTGCGCGGGCCGAGCTGACGCACGAGGTGATGGTCCGGAATGGCGACGGTGAGACCCCCTGCCTGATCACTGAGGGAGGATGGAACGATCATCCGCGTTGGACTCGGGCAGTGACCCCGGCGCAGCGGATCCGCTACACCATTCGGGCCTATGAGAAGGCACGCGAAGAGTGGCCGTGGTGTCGGGCAGTGGCGCTGTGGGCCTTTCGCTTCCCGTGGCCGGCTCAGAGCTATCAGGACTATTTCACCTTTGTGTCGGTGGACTTTACGCCCAAGCCGCTGTATCTGGCGGTGCAGCAGTATGCCCGAGGCGGGGTCGTGGGGGAGGCGGTACTGTGGTAGCCCGCAGCCAACTGCGGCCGAGGCGGCTCGTCCCCGCTGTAGCGGCGGTGGCGGTCCTCGTGGCCGTGGCGCTCGTGGCAGGTCGGGCGTGGCTGCCCGGTGGACCAGGGGATGAGACGTGGGAACGGTGTCGGAGGGAGGGTGTCCTTCGCATCGGCATGGATGCCAGCTATCCGCCCTTCGAGGTCGTGGAAGGAGGGGATGTCCGCGGCCTCGACGTCGACCTCGCGCACGAGCTCTGCCGCAGGCTTGGCCTGCGGCCTGTGTTTATCGATATCAGCTTTGACGGGCTCTACGACGCGCTCGCGGCGGGGCGCTGCGACGCTCTCATCTCTGCGCTGCCGTACGAGCGCCAGCGGACGCCGCACGTGCTTTACACGGGCGGCTACTTTAACGCCGGACAGGTCCTCGTGGCGCGCCGCGAGGATACACGGATTGGCACCTATCGTGATCTCGGCGGCTGCCGCGTGGCCGTCGAGATGGGCTCGGCCGCGCATCAGGAGGCCCTGCGGCTGCGGGACCGCGAGCGGGTCTCGCTCTCCATCGTGGCTGTCGAGAGCGGCGAGCGGGCGCTGGACCTGGTCCAATCGGGTGGTGCCGACGCGGCTATTGCCGACAGCATCACGGCGAGGCTGGCGCTGCGCACGCGGCCGGCGCTGGCCCTGTGCGGGCCAGCGCTGACGGACGAGTCCTATGTCATCGCTGTCCGTCGGGATAGTCCCGAGCTGTACGCGGCCATCAATGGCACGCTCGACGGCCTTCGCGGCGAAGGATGGCTGGAGCAGCTCGCCGGGCACTGGCTGGATGGGACCCGGGACGATGACGGTTAGCGAGCCACCCTCTCCCGTGGGGCAGTACGAGGTCGCCCGTCGCTGCTAAAGCTTGTACCCAATGCGGCGCAGGAAGCTGTGGCGCCACTCCTTGCCGGCGTCATCCTCGACGCCGAGCGGCGCCTGCCCGTCCACGACCCCAAGGATGCCGCGACCCTGCTCCGTCTCGGCAAGGATAACCTGGACCGGATTGGCCGTGGCGCAAAAGATGCGGCAGACCTCCGGCACCGTCTTGACGGCGTTCAGGACGTTGATCGGATAGAGCCCTGGGGCCAGGAAGATGAGGAACGAGTGCCCGGCCCCGATGGCAAGCGCGTTCTGGCGGGCGAGGTCGATCATGGTGTCGTCGGTGCCCGTCCAGCGGACCAGGCGGGCGCCGGAGGACTCGCAGAAAGCGATGCCAAATCTCGCCCCCGGCACTGCCTGGACCAGGGCCTCGTGCAGGTCCTCCACCGTCTTGATGAAGTGACTCTGGCCCAGAATGAGGTTGACGTCGTCTGGTTTCTGAATGGAAACGATTTTGAGCTCCATGAGCGACGGACCTCCTCCTTCTACCGATCCCATTGGATGTCTCTTTCTGAAGGTTACAGTCAGGTTAACGGGGCAGGCGGGCGGCCATCCGGCTGTGAGTGTCCTGACTTGAGCCCTGGCCGCTGCCATGGGGTGTTGGCAGCGGGGGCACGCTCCGTGCACCCCGGCCGCCAACACCCCAACTTCAGGTATCTCTCCTCCCCGGGCGGGCGCCGCGGCGTCCACCCGGGGAGGAGAAGCCGGACACAGCGTGGCCGGGCACGAGTTGCCCCGAGCCTGAACTGCATCTGGCAGGTACATTCGGGTCGCAGGCCACCCGGGGTTTGCGTATACTATAGGCCAAGTGCTCCGCAAGGGCAAGCATGGAGGCGCCTGCCGGGGGTGTGGCCGGCGATGGCGCGTAACCAGCGGGGCCGAATCGGGAGGGGCGATGCTCCGCTTCGACATCCTGACCCTGTTTCCCGGGTTGTTCTGCGGCGTTTTCCAGGAGAGCATCGTGCGACGGGCCCTCGATATGGGGCTTGTCGAGATCAACGTGCACAACATCCGTGACTATGCGCCGGGAAAGCACCGGATTACCGATGATGCCCCCTACGGCGGGGGGGGTGGCATGGTCATGAAGCCGGAGCCGGTGTTCCTGGCCGTCGAATCGGTTCTCGGGCATCCGGTGGCCTCGAAGGAGGAGCTGGAGGTGCCAGTGATCCTCCTGACGCCGCAGGGCCGGCTCTTTCGGCAGGAGGTGGCCGCCGAGCTGGCGCTGTTGCCGCGGATGATACTGATCTGCGGGCGGTATGAGGGCTTTGACGAGCGGATCAGGACCCACCTTGCGACCGATGAGATCTCCATCGGGGACTATGTGCTCTCCGGGGGAGAGATACCAGCCATGGTCATCGTGGAGGCCGTGACCCGGCTTCTCCCGGGCGCCCTCGGCGATCCGATGGCAGCACTGAAAGACTCGCACGCCGATGGGCTTCTCGAGTACCCCCACTATACGCGCCCGGCCGAGTTTCGTGGCCTGCGCGTGCCAGAGATCCTCCTGTCTGGGCACCACGCTGAGGTCGAGCGCTGGCGGCGCCGCGAGGCGCTGCGGCGCACCTGGGAGCGACGCCCTGACCTGCTGGGCAGGGCCCGCCTCACCGAAGAGGATCGGCAGTTCCTGCGGGAGTTGGGTGCAGATATCTAATGTCATCATGACGTCGAGCGATGCTGTGCGGAGGACGCCCCTCCCCCTTCCCCCTCCCCGAGCTGGACGCCGCGGCGTCCGGCTCGGGG
>JAIMBM010000241.1 GCA_023511475.1 Anaerolineae bacterium | reverse complement strand
CTCCAGGGGAGGGGAGCGGGGTGGGGGTAACATGTGCCAGCCGGCGCTGCCAGGATGGGAGTCTGAGCAGTCACGGCTTGCGCAATTCTTGACAAACGCCCTGTTTCGTTGTAGAGTGCGAGTGTCCTTTTGTGTCCTGGTCTGTCGGAAAGGAGCCGGGCTGTGGTGCCTGCAGACTTTTTGCCCATCCTGGTTCTCATCATCGTGGCTGTTGGCATGTCTGCAATCGCAATCGCCCTTTCTGCTCTTCTCGGACCGCGCAAGTCCACACCCACCAAGCTGATGCCCTACGAATCGGGCATGGTACCAGTCGGTGATGCCCGCCTCCGCTTCTCGATCCGGTTCCTCGTTGTCGCCATCCTCTTCATCCTGTTCGATGTCGAGGCCATCTTCTTCTACCCCTGGGCGGTCTCCTTCCGCCGGCTGGGGCTCTTTGCTCTGATTCAGATCGTCGTGTTCGTGGGCATCCTCTTCGTAGGGTACTTCTACGCCTGGCGGAAGGGGGCGCTGGAATGGGACTAGAGAGCAAGCTGCCAGAAGGCATTCTGACGACCACGCTTGAGAAGCTCATCAACTGGTCGCGCTCCAACAGCCTGTACCCCGTCACCTTCGGCCTGGCGTGCTGCGCCATCGAACTGATGGCCACCGGCGGCTCACGTTTCGACATCGCACGCTTCGGCTCCGAAGCGTTCCGGGCCTCGCCCCGCCAGGCGGACCTGATGATCGTCTCCGGCCGCATCAGCAACAAAATGGCGCCGGTCGTCCGGCGCGTGTATGAGCAGATGGCCGAGCCCAAGTGGGTGATCGCCATGGGAGATTGCGCCAGCTCCGGTGGCATGTTCAACAACTATGCCATCGTGCAGGGCGCCGATCGCATCGTGCCCGTGGATGTGTACATCCCCGGCTGCCCGCCACGGCCGGAAGCCTTCCTCTACGGCCTGATGCAGCTTCAGAAAAAGATCCGCCAGGAAAAGCTGCGAGACCGGCGCTAGGTCGGACCTGCGAGGGTGCCATGAGCCAGTCCCACGTTGCCGAGATCATACGCGAGGCCTTCCCGGACGCCATCCTGCAGGAAGAGAGCTTTCGGGACGAGACGACCCTCCTCCTTCGCCGTGAGGACCTCGTCGCCGTTGGGCGCTTGCTGCGCGACGACCCGCGGCTGGCGTTCAGCATGCTCAAGGACTGCTGCGGCGCAGACTATCTGACGCTCGGCCGTCGACCGCGCTTCGCGATCGTCTATCAGCTCTACTCCCTCTCCCACAACCGATCCCTGCGCCTGATGGTCGGTGTTGACGAGGGGGAGACGGCCCCGTCGGTCACAGGGGTGTGGCCCAACGCGAACTGGTACGAGCGTGAGGTCTATGATATGTTCGGCATCCCCTTTGCCGACCATCCGGACCTGCGCCGCATCCTCATGCCCGACGATTTTGCCGGTCATCCGCTGCGCAAGGACTTTCCCCTGGGCAATGAGCCAGTGGACCATGGGCTGCCACCGCGCTCCTGAACAGGCGTAAAAGGAATCCAGATGAGCAGCACGCAGACCTCTCCTGTCGCCATCGGCCAGGCCGAGACCATGATCCTGAACATGGGCCCCCAGCACCCGAGCACGCACGGCGTGCTCCGGCTGATCCTCGAGCTGGATGGCGAGCGCATCGTCGGGGTCCGGCCCGATATCGGGTACCTGCACTCTGGGATCGAAAAGACCGGCGAGAACCGGACCTACAGGCAGGTCCTGCCATATACGGACCGCATGGACTATGCCTCGGCCAACACGAACAACCTCGGCTACGTCCTCGCCGTCGAAAAGCTGCTGGGCATCGAGGTGCCGCTGCGGGCGCAGTACATCCGCGTGATCATGGCCGAGCTCAGCCGTGTGGCCAGCCACCTG
Source organism: Anaerolineae bacterium (assembly GCA_023511475.1). Lineage (GTDB taxonomy): Bacteria > Chloroflexota > Anaerolineae > SpSt-313 > SpSt-313 > SpSt-313. The sequence goes on along the minus strand of JAIMBM010000241.1, from coordinate 3,725 downwards.
CTGGCCATAGGCACGGCCGTTATGGACCTCTCGGGCCTGATCGGCGTCGTCCTGATGTACTGCTTCTGGGAGCGCGAGAAGGTGCTCAACCTCTTCGAGGGCGTCGCCGGCTCGCGGATGACCCCCAGCTACTTCCGCATCGGAGGGCTGGTCGCCGACCTGCCCGAGGGCTGGGTCGAGGAGGCCCGTGCCTTTGTGCAGCAGTTCCCGCGGCAGCTCGATGACATCGAGGCAATCGTCACTCGCAACCCCATCTTCCTCGAGCGAACGGTCGGCATCTGCCGGCTCTCCGCGGAGGACGCAATCGCCTATGGCATCACCGGACCCACGCTGCGCGCCTCGGGCGTGCGCTATGACGTCCGCAAGGCCATGCCCTACTCGGGCTACGACCGCTTCGACTTTGAGGTGCCGGTCGGCCAGAACGGGGACGTGTATGACCGCTACGTCGTGCGCATGGCCGAGCTCCGGCAGAGCACCCGAATCATCGAGCAGGCCCTCAACGACCTGCCGGATGGCCCGATCAATGCCGAAGAGCGCAAGATCGTGCTCCCGCCCAAAGACGAGCTCGACACCAGCATGGAGGCCCTGATCCATCACTTCAAGCTGGTGACCGAGGGCTTTCATCCTCCCGTCGGGCAGGTCTTTATGAGCGTCGAGAGCAGCAAGGGCGAGCTCGGCTACTACCTGGTCAGCGATGGAGGCCCAAGGCCGTACCGCTTCCGGGTGCGCACGCCCTCCTTTGCTGCCGTGCAGGTGCTGCCGCTGATCATCAAGGGCAGCATGCTCGCCGACGTCGTCGCGGCGATCGGAAGCCTGGACCTGGTGATGGGAGAGGTCGACAGGTAGTCAGGACGCCACACACTTCCTGTGGCGCCTGACGACTGATGCTGATAGCCTCCGGAGGACCAATGCCATTCTCAGAGGCCGCACAGCGCGAGTTGCAGGAGATTATCCAGCGCTACCCCGACAAGCGCTCGGCGATGCTACCCGCGCTCGCCATTGCCCAGCGCGAGCAGGGTTACCTGACGCCGGAAGCCTACCAGTGGGTCGCGGAAATGTTGGGCACGTCGCCGACCTGGGTGGCCAGCGTGGCCTCCTTCTACACCATGCTTCGCAAAGAGCCCGCAGGCCGGTATCTCATCCAGGTCTGCACGAACCTGAGTTGCTCGCTTCTGGGGGCCAGGTCGCTTCTCGACCACCTGCGCGAGCGCCTCGGGATCGATGTAGGCGAGACGACGCCCGATGGGCTCTTCACCCTGACCACCGTGGAGTGCCTCGGCTCCTGCGCCACGGCGCCGGTGATGCAGGTCAACGAGCGCTACTATGAGCAATTGACGCCCGAGCGCATCGACGAGATCCTCGCCGGGCTGCGCCGTGAGGCAGGAACCTGCGGAGATGACCGAGTTGCAGAGGGACAGAGCTAGGCCGATGCCGCGCTGCCCACGCGCGTCAGGGTCGGTTTCCAGCGAGAAGGGACGGTAGGATGGACAAGTTCCTGCTGCGCAACGTCGGCGTGCCAGATTCGCACCGTATCGAGGTCTACCTGTCGCGGGGCGGGTACGAGTCCTGGCGCCGCGCCCTCACTACCATGCAGCCGCAGGCGGTCGTCGACCTGGTGAAGAGCTCGGGCCTGCGGGGGCGCGGCGGCGCGGGCTTTCCTACCGGTATGAAGTGGAGCTTTGTGCCCCAGGGTGTTTACCCCCGCTACCTGGTCTGCAACGCCGACGAGGGCGAGCCCGGCACCTGCAAGGACCGGGTCCTCATGGAGAACGACCCACACCTCGTGCTGGAGGGCATCGCCATCTCGAGCTATGCCATCGAGGCGCACCTCGCCTTCATCTACGTGCGCGGCGAGTTCACGCTCTCGGCCGAGCGCCTGGAAGCCGCGATTGCCGAGGCTCGCGCCCAGGGCTTTCTCGGGAAGAACATCCTCGGCTCCGGCTATGATCTGGATATTGTCGTGCACCGGGGTGCGGGCGCCTACATTTGCGGCGAGGAGACCGCTCTCCTGACCTCCCTCGAGGGCGAGCGCGGCAACCCGCGGCTCAAACCACCCTTCCCGGCCACGGAGGGCCTGTACCGCAAGCCGACCGTTATCAACAACGTCGAGACCCTCGCCAACGTGCCGCTGATCGTCCAGTACGGGGCCGAGTGGTACAAGTCCATGGGCACCGAAAAGAGCCCCGGTATCAAGCTGTTTGCACTCAGCGGGCAGGTCAAGCGACCCGGCGTGTACGAGCTGCCGCTGGGCACGCCCCTGCGGACGCTGATCGAGGAGTATGGCGGCGGTACCCTCGAGGACCAGCCGGTCAAGGCCGTCATCCCCGGCGGGTCCTCGGCGCCCATGCTGACTGCAGCGCACCTCGACACGCCGCTCGACTATGAGTCGATCGCCGCCGCCGGCTCGATGCTCGGGTCCGGTGCCGTTATCGTGATTACAGAGGGGACGTGTATCGTCTCCGTGGTGCGGCGGCTGATCGAGTTCTACGCCCACGAGGACTGCGGCCAGTGCATCCCGGGCCGCGAGGGCATCGCCTGGCTCGCGCGCATCCTGGAGCGGATCGAGGCGGGCAAGGGCCGGGAGGAGGACCTCGACCTCCTGCTGGATATCTGCGATGGCCTGAGCGGGCGCAGCCTGTGCCCGCTTGGCGATGCGGTTGTCGGGCCCGTGCGCTCGAGCCTGAAGCACTTCCGAGACGACTACCTTGCGCACATCCGCACCGGCCAGTGTGTGCAGCCGGTCGCCGTGACGATTGCCTAGCTCCGGTCAGGCCCGCAAGCCTGACCCCGTGACGACCGGTTGGGCAGGGAAGGACGTTATGGACCAATCCGTAACACTCAAGATCGACGGGCGGGACGTCACCGTCCCAGCCGGGACCACAGTCCTGGAAGCCGCCAGGATGGCCGGCATCGAGATTCCCAGCCTGTGCAATCACGCCAGACTCCTGCCCGCGGGGCTGTGCCGCCTCTGCCTGGTCGAGATCGAGAAGGTGAGGGGCCTGCAGCCCGCGTGCGCGTCGATCGTCCGCGAGGGGATGGTAGTTCACACCGACACGCCCGCCGTGCAGCACAACCGGCGTATGGTTCTCGAGCTGCTCTGCACCAACCATCCTCTCGACTGCCCGGTGTGCGACGCCGCCGGCGACTGCCGTCTGCAGGACTATGTCTTCCGCTACGGGCGCACGACCTCCCGCTTTGTCGAAGAAAAGCGTCGCAAGGGCAAGGCCATCCGCCTTGGCCCTGCGGTGATCCTCGACCAGGAGCGCTGTGTGCTGTGCCAGCGCTGCGTGCGCTTCTGCGAGGAGGTTCTGGACGACCGCCAGCTCGCCGTCTTCCAGCGCGGCGCCTCGTCGCGCATCTCCACGATGCCGGGCACGACCTTCGACTCGCGCTTCTCGGGCAACGTTGTCGACCTGTGCCCCGTCGGCGCGCTGACGGACCGCGTCTTCCGCTTCAAGGCCCGCAACTGGGAGCTCACGGGCCTTCCGAGCGTCTGCGCGCTGTGCCCGGTCGGCTGCCGGATGACCGAGGAGGGGCGCGAGGGACGGCTCCTGCGCGTGCGCGGGCGCGAGGCGCCGGAGGTCAACGATGGCTGGCTCTGCGACCTCGGCCGCACCGGTTACGGCTTCACCGATCATGCCAACCGGCTCCGCCGCCCGCTGATCCGGCGAGACGGTCACCTCGAACCCGTTAGCTGGGATGAGGCCCTCGCCGAGGCCGCCCGC
>JAIMBM010000240.1 GCA_023511475.1 Anaerolineae bacterium | reverse complement strand
GAAGTATGCCGTCGAAGACCGTCAGGCGACAGCGCTCCAGTTGCGCCTTGCCGAGACGCGCGCCACAGTGCGGGCATTCGAAGCCGGCCCTCACGCGCTGCGTCTCGGGGTCGAGCGCCTGCTCCAAAAACGTGATCTCTCCGCCACACTCGGGGCAGCGGAAGACCTCGCTCCAGACCACATACTCGATCCTCGCCTTCACCCGGTCCGGCGCGTCACAGTGCGGGTGCCAGGTCTCGTACATCCAGCCGCACTCTTCCTCGACCTCGCGCAGGATGCGCCGGGCCTCGCGCTCAAAGGCGGCGGCATCGACCGGCGTGTTATAGTTGTAGGCGATAAAGGTCGCCGCCGGCGAGAGGTCCACGAGCACCGCCTTGCGCGCCCCGAGGCGGGAGATGGGCCGGTCGCCGTCATAGATGGTGCCGTCCTCGGCCACCCGGTACCCCAGCGCCTCGACCTCCCGCCGGTCCCCACAGAGCTGTGCGGCCACGCCGGTCATGCCCGTGCCGCAAAAGCCGTCAAAGACGATGTCGCCCGGGTCGGTGTAGTGCAGGATGTAGCGCATGATGGCCCTGTGCGGCACTTTGGTGTGGTAGGAGTGGGCATTGTAGATGGGATGGCTCTTCCCCTCCGACACGTCCGCGGCAAAGGGCTCCCGGCGATAGGCCGACTCGCCCCCGTTGCCGTTGTCCCCCCCGTCGTCGGGCAGGCCCAGCTCGCGCCGGAGCGCGGCCCGCTCCGCCTGCCACGCCGCGATGATCTCGGGCAGAAACGGGTTCGGGCAGGCGGTGTAGTAGGGCGGATCGGAGAGGGCGAGGATATCCTCGTCCTTCCCGATCGGGAAGCCCTCGATCCGCCTGAACTCGGGGTCCCGCAAGGCCTCGCGCAGCCGCTCGCGGTAGGCCTCGGCGCGGCCGCCCGGCTCCTCGGCCTCCTCGCCCGTGGGGCTCAGGCTCGGCAGATGCTCCTGTGTCGCCATCGTCGTTTCCCCCGCACCGGTCTATGCGTCAAGGGTCAGCCGGGTGCCCGCCGGATCGTGGCCCCGCAGCTGCTCCCGCAGGTACTCCCCAAAGCGCCGCTCCAGCTCCTCCCGCGTGCAGGGGAGGCCCTCGCGGCGCAGATGCTCGATCAGCTCTTGCGCCGAAAGCTCGATGACCTTCAGCCCCCGCAGCGCCTGCTGCGCCGCGGGCACAAAGCCCTCGGGGACCTCGGCCGAATCCAGGGGCTGCTTCAGGAAGAGCTCGATGGGCCGCCGCTCGGCCGGCGTCATCGCCGCCAGGCTCGCCCGCGCGCGCTCGCTCTGCAGCGCCTCGACGAGGGCGCGCCGCCAGCCCACGAGGAGCGTATCGAGCTGCCTGTCCAGCTCGCGGAGCACCTGCTCTGCCTCGGGCATCCCCTGCTGCTGTGCCGGGCGCAGCTTGCAGAAGGGGCAGGTCGGCGTATCGGCGATGGCCCCCTCGTGAAACCCCCGGCAGGTCAGCAGGCTCCCAATCTGCTGCTTCCAGCGTCCGAGGTCGCGGGTGTTGAGAATCTCGATCGGCGACAGGGTCTCCAGCGCCTTCAGCCGGGCATCGCCGTAGAGGCGCCTGCGCCGTCCGTCGGCCTCGGGCGTGAGGACGAGGCGCCGGTGCTCGGCCGCGTAGGCGGCGACGTAGCCTGCCTTGAGCTCCTGCAGCTCCCGCAGCATATCGGCCGGCTGGCGGGTCCCCTCGCCCCTGCCATGCCTGCGCACCTCCGAGAGCAAGTTCCTGCGCACCGCTTCGGCCTGGGTCGACCAGGGATGCTCCGCGGGGAGGTCGGCCTGCGCCTCGGCCAGGTAGCTGGTCAGGGGCTGCAGCTCGTGCACAAGGCGCACGAGCGCCTCGGCGCGCCGGGTACCGTCGTGCGCCTGCGTGGCCTGCGCAATGTCCGCGGGGCCCATGCGCAGGTTGCGCAGCTTGCCCGGGGTGTTGAAAGCCGCCAGTTGCTCCAGGAACTGCTTGTACCCGCGCACAGGGGGGACGAGGTCCGTGGCGCTCAGCGTGACCTCGGGGTGCTCGCTGCCGGTCACAACCCCATCCTGCGAGACGATGCGCACCTCAGTAAAGAGCGGCAGGTTCCACAGGCGCAGGCCCTGAGCCAGCGCCGCCTCGAGCGCCGCGAGGCGTGGCGTCTCCTCGCCCACCACCCGCTGCAGCTCCCGCACCGCCTGCTCGTGGTGGTTGGGGTCGCGGATCAGCCCCGGGCTAAGGCCGAGCAGCTCAAAGATCGACACCCACAGCCCCACCGGCACCTGCCGCGGCCGCCGACACAGCCGGAACTGCACCAACTCGGCCATGGGCAGGTGCGCCGCCTGCTGGATATTGCCGGGGTCCAGGGACACTCCCTTGCCAAGGTCGATCTCCATGTCGCCGTTGTACACCAGCGCAAGGAGGACGACCACGACCCACTCCGGCTCGAGGCGAAAGGTCACTTCCTTCTCGACCGGCTCCATGCCCGGGGCCCAGACCTCGATCAGCTCGCCGCGGTTGAGGACCTGCCCCTCCGGCTTGGCAAGCAGGCGCTCCAGGAAGTGCCGGGCATAGCGCGAGCGCCCGGGTCGGATGGCACCCTGCTCGTCCAGGAGCTCCAGCCCTGCCAGCACTGCGGTACCGAGCTGCGTGCGCACCGAGCCGGCGAGGGCGCGCACCGCCTCCAGCGCTGCCGCCTCGCGCCCGCGCTCGCTGATCGGCTCGCGCTGCCGCGGAAAGCGGGGGTACTCAGGATACCGATCCTCAAAGTGCGACTCCAGCAGGTGCGCTGAGACTACACGCAAGAGCTCCTCGATGCCGGGCGTGGCGCTGCTTCGCAGCCTCGGCAGCACCTCGGCGACCGGCTCGGTTACCCCCTGACAGGTGACCTCCAGATGCCGCACCGCCTCCTCTCGCAGCCAGCCAAGGAGCCGACGCAGGTGCTCGTCGGCCTTCTGCAGGTAGACCTGCCGGTGCTCGGGGCTCTCCAGCGACAGGGCGCGCGCGCCTGCGTACGCCCGCAGGCGCTCATCCCAGTCGGCATCAAGCCCGGTGAGCCGGAACACGACCTCGTCCGCCTGCCGCTCGCCGTTCGGCTCGCGTTTGAGGTGCGGAGGGAGGACGTAGACGTAAAAGTCGCGCGGCGGCTGGGCGGTGCTGCGCTCATCCGGCGGGCCGAGGAACAGGTAGCCCGGCCGCGTCACCTGATGCTCGTACCAGGGAAGCTCGTACGGCCAGATGCGGTAGCCGGTGACGTACGTCGTCTCGCCCAGGTTCAGAGCCTGACGGAGCGCGTCGAAGAAGTAGCGGTCTAGTTCGTCCTCCGACATGGCCGCTCCGCGCTGGCGGATCAGCTCGTCAAAGTCGACCGCTTTCTGCACGTCCAGGTAGTACTGGCCGTTCTCTCGGTTGTACGAGATGTACTGCCCGCTCACGGTGCGGATGATCTCCCGCAGCGCAACCTGCACCTGACCTAGCAGGAACTCCGCGGAGCGCTCCGGTGTGTCGACGTACAGGCAGAGGTCATCGCGAAGCTCCCGCGCCGTCAGGCCGACGGGCGTGAGGATGTTCTCGGTCGTCAGCCGGTGCACGCTGAGGGCATGGATGATGCGCAGGGCCATATCAAGCAGGCACGGGCGCTCATAGGCGTTCCGTATGCGCCCCTCCAGCTCCCGGCTGCGGTCGATCACCGTGCTCACCGCCGGAAAGGAGCGCAGGCTCGGGTTCTCGCGCAGCACGCCCCAGTACTGATCAAAGGCGATGAGCCCGGGGCGGTCCTGCGGCACCTCGGTGTCGATGATGCGCGCGATAGCCTCGCTCAGGGTCTTGAGGATCTCCCGTTTTTCGGCCACATGCATGGCCTCAAAGGTCTCCAGGTAGGCAGGATGCACCGGGAACAGGGCGGCGAACTCGGTCAGGCGCTCGGCCATGCTCTCATAGAGCGGGGCAAAGCGCCTGAGGTGCTCGGTAATGGCCTGAAGCTGATCGTCCCGCTTGGCGAGCAGCCGATGCGAGACGACGTAGGCGATATCCTCGCGGGCAATCAGAAGCATATCGAACCGCTCGCGGACGTGGCGCAGCGGCTCGGCCACGAAGGCGAAGCGGGGGCTGTCGAACAGCGACTCCTGCACGCCCCCGATGAACCGGAAGGGAGCTACCTTGACAACCTCGCCCAACTCCCGCAAAAAGCCAAAGTCAAGCATTAGCTGTTGCTCGTTGCGCGAGCGCAGATAGTCCAGCAGCTCGTCGACCACGAGCAGGATGCCCTGCTCGGGATAGCGATCCTGAAACCCCGCGACCGCTTTGATGATAAGGTCCTTGTTCGCCGCGACCCGGTCGGCGGGTGGAAAGGAGAAGGGCGTGCCCCAGGCTTCCAGCGCCTCTGCTAGGCTGTCGAGGAGGATATCCCGCAGGCTGCGCGTGACGGCGCCGATCTCCACCCGCACTACGTGGAACTTGCCCGCAATCTTCCGCAGTTCCTCGCGCACGCCCGGATGCGACACCTCCGTCAGCAGGTCCTCGTGCTCCGCAACCGCCGAGAGCACGGACATGAGGTGCGACTTGCCGGTGCCATAGTTGCCAACGATGAGGATGCCGCGATAGTCGTGCGGGGTGCTAAACTGCAGATGCGGGATGACCAGCCTGACTAGCCGCTCGGCCATGTGGTCCGAGATCACATAGGTCCGCACCAGCTTCCGCGCCCGCTCCTTCTCATCGGCGGAGCGGAGCTGGATCACCGTCTCGATGGGCTCGAACTGTACCAGGTCACCGTAGCGCATAGGGCCCCTCCTCTTCGAGAGAGATGGCCAGGACCTCCGGGTCTCTCCAGAAGCGATAGTGCGCGTGCTCGGGGACGGCATACGAGAGCCGGCCCTCCTGGTAGTGGCCCGGCCAGGCAACCACCAGGGGCGTGTTGCGGCTGGCCTCGCGAAAGAGCGCCAGCGGGTCCAGCTCCAGCTCGGGCTGGAACAGCAGCTCGATCCGGTAGCACAGCGTCGGTCCTCGGTGCGACTCCAGGAGCGCCGAAAGGGTCTCGACCGCCGCTCTCTGCCGGCGGCCGGGCGGTGTGCTGAGCAGGGCCTCGGCGAGCAGAGAGTTGAGCGCGAGCGCCGGCCATCCCTCCTCGGCCGCGAGGCGCGTGGCCACGCGCTCGAGCCGCGCCACGTCGGGCGCGACGAGGAGCAGGCACCGATAGTACCGATCCGGCGACTGAAAGGCCCTGATAGCGTCTCGCACGTCGTCGCTCCCGCGCCGCAGGCAGGGGCTCCATCACAGTCCGATCGCTCGCCTGCCCCCCGCTCGCCGGCGGCTCCGCCGTCGGCGCGACCGGCTCGCCAGAAGAGGTAGAACGCGGGCAAGTATACCACATTGGTCCAGCCGCGTCACACCTTGCGCCAATCGCGGGCCCGGCTCATCCCGGGGCGGGCTCATCTATGCTGTCGTCAGCAGCCCCTCTCCGAGGCGTTCAGGGGCGGACAGGCGAGACCTGTTCGCGAGCAGCAGGAACTGAACGACGACCGTAAGGTTCGGGCCCAGCCCCCGAAGGGGGCTTTGCCCTTTTCAGCCCGAGGCTTCAGCCCCGGGCGCGAGGCGGCTGACACCCCCGCAGCAGCGCGCGGGGCTGAGATGACCTCCAGCC
>JAIMBM010000024.1 GCA_023511475.1 Anaerolineae bacterium | reverse complement strand
CAGCCTGCCTGCGCTCCATGCGCTGAATCCGAGTCTGAACACTTACATGGGCAGACGGCTCCGCTGAGCCGTGCACTTGGGTCAAGGCCGGAGACATACAGCCCCTGGAAGAGTGGGATCCGGGCGTGCACTTCGCACCGGCGGCGCAGGCTTACGGTTCCGTCAGTTCCCCTCCTGTCCGACTACTTCCACAGTCCGCAGCAGTATCCGGTCCTGCTCCAGGCGGATCCCGGCGCCGTCAAAGGCCGGAAGTCGCACGCCGGTGGTGGCATCGTACATCCCAACCTCGATGGGGTACTCACCCGGTGGCGCATCGGGAGGCACAATGATCTCGTGCACATCGGTCAGGACCTCATGCAGCACCCAGCCGGGCGTTGGCCGCGTACCTCCGACCGGGATGGAGTCGTGGCCGCAGCACATCTGGGAAGCGGTCCTGAGCAGGTGTGTGAAGACGGTATAGCTCGTCTCCATAGGCGCCAGACACTGCCAGTAGAGCGTCAGCCGTAGAACCTGGCCCGGCTTGAGGCGGCTCTCGGCCACGTCGTACCCCAGGAGGCGAACAACCTGGCCGAGCGTCTCCTTCCGGCGCTCCTGCATGGCCGGGACCTCGAAGACGTGCTCCACGGCCGGGACCTGCACCGTGCCGAGGCGCACCGGCTCACTCGTCGCGCCTTGCGGGGAGACGAGCTGTAGCCCCAGGATGGCCTCTCCGGCGGCGGCCTCCACCTCCACGGGCATCCAGTATCGTCCCTCGATCACCTCACCCTGCACCCAGCGAGAGGTCGGATGCTCGCTTCCGGCCAGCTCCACGGTGCAGTCGCCGCGCAGGTCGCCGCGGGCATCGAGGAGCATGAGATGGGCCTGGTAGGTCACCGTCATCGGCTCGGTGCAGCGCCACCACAGGCGAAGCGGGAGGTGAAGCCCGGGGATCACGCTCTCGGAGCCGATCTCGTAGCCCATGAGCTCCACCCCATGCGCCAGCGTCACCTTCAGCCGCCGCGGGATGCTTAGCTCGGCTTCGGTCGGGGGCACCTGCGCGGGGAGCACTTGCACCGGCACGAGTTCCATCACCTCGCTGCCCTGCAGGCCGCCGGGCCCGCGCGGTACCAGCGGAGTGCGCGTGTCGGCCGTGTAGAGGACGGCCCGGAGGTGATAGCTCCCCGGCGGAATCCCCGGGGGCAGGCTGAGCCAGTGCTCGGATCGAACCTCTGCGTTCGCAGCCCAGGTGCCTGCCAGTCGGCCGTCGGCAGCGGCGAGGAGCCGATCCTGCTGTGCCCACACCCGCCCGCTGCCATCGACGAGGCGCAGGGAGAAGCCCATATCGCGGGTCGGCCCCTCGCCCGTCTGCCATCGCAGCGTGAGCACGATGGGCTGTCGGTACTGCACCTCATCCTCGACAAGGCCGGCGCCTGCCAGGCGCAGGCCCCCCGGGAACTCCAGGCCCAGCTCCTGCTCGGGCTCTGTCGCGAAAAAGTGCACCTCGAGCGGAAGCTGGTAGGCGGAGACGGTCGCACCCTCAACCTGCCATCGCTGGAGGAGCATCGTGTGGCTCTCCAGAAGGCTGCGGACAATCCCTTGCGGGTCGGCGCCCTCAAAGGCCACGTGCCACAGCCGCCAGCGGCCGGCAGACAGCTTGTCCAGCTCGCGCGCAGCCTGCTCGAGGCTTTCGACATGGATCTCGTGCCACGGCGCCGGGCCGTCATAGTGCCGGGCGAAGGGAGAGGCGGCATCGAGGACCACAACGTCGTCCGCCTGCAGGGTCCCCGCCATCAGCTTCAGAATCGGCTCGTGTACCCGGTTCGCGTAGAGCCGGGCGCACTCGACGCCCTTCACGATCACCACGTGCTCAGGCTCTCCCGGGAGGCGTGCGGCGAGCGCTCCGAGCTGGTCGCCATGGTAGACGGCCACATAGTCGGCCGTCGCCACCGTGCTCGCATCGAGCGGAACGGTGTGACCCACAAAGAGCGGAGCCAAAAGCTCCACGTTCGCTGTCGCTACGGTCAGCGCCTCCGCACCGGGCCGGGCATTCAGGTAGGCAACGAGCTGGTCCATGCCCTCGCCATGACCGGGCGAGGCCTCAAGAGGGGCCTCCACCCAGGGGTTGTGGTACAGCCCGTAGTAGGGCCGCAGGCTGATGACGGCGACCGCCTCCCGCCCAATCGCCGCCAGCGCGGCGATGGTCAGCACCAGGCTGAGCCCGAGAGTCAGGGCGCGGCTGTGCCGCCATCGGTCCACCATCCTCGCGGCAATGGTTGCCAGACCGTCGAGGCCTACCGCAGACGCTACCGTGAGGGACACGACCGAGGCGAGCGCGGGGAGCGACCCCGTTTCCCCCGCTGCCCCCAGTGCGGGAAAGAGCAAAGCAAAGATCAGGAGCCCGAGCAGCGGGAGGCGGCCACGGTTGTCGTCCAGGGCGAGCCGTATTGCCGCCAGAGCGAGGCCAACGAGGGAGAGGGGCGTCAGCTCCCAGGCTATGGCGCGCATGTCTGGCAGGTGTGTGGTGCGCACGGCTGCGAGCAGCGGTCGAGACAGGTATGCTCCGAGTGCACCCGGGGCTTCGAGCGGCGCCTTCCAGGCCGTTGGGCAGACCGCGGCCGCCGCGACGAGCCCGAGGCACCACAGGCCTCCACTCCGCAGCCAGACCAGGGCCGGCCGCCGCCGAAAGAGGTGCTCGCCGCAGAGCAGAAGCAGCGCACAGGGCACGAGGATCGCTGCCGGGCCCTGGTTCAGCAGGGCCCACCCGGTCAGGGCTCCCGAGAGGAGCAAAGCGCCCCAGGAGGAGGGCTTTTGCAGGCCCCAGAGCAGGGCTAGGAACGCCGCCACCGCCAGGCCCGAGGTCAGCGCATCCGGGGCCAGTATGCGAGAGAGCGCCAGATAGCGAGGTGCCACGGACAGCAGCAGGCCCGCGAAGAGCCCGGCCCGCGCGCCCCACAGCCGGGAAACCAGGAGCGCAATGAGGATCACCACCAACGTGTTGACCAGCGCTACCGCCAACACCGAGGTCGGCCAGAAAGAGGCAAGGAGGTGCAGGTGGGCCGCGCTCTGTGGGTCAAAGGTCTCGAGCCCCCTCAGGTCCTGCCAGCGGGATAGCGGGCTGCCACCCTCCAGCAGGCGGCGCAGCGCGAGCCCGAGGGCAGCGACGGAGAGCGTGACGCTCCCCGCCGGGGTGCCCTGCGCCGCGGGCAAGGATTGTCCTTCCGTCAACGACTGCCAGAGCTTGCCGGCCCGAAAGGTCCATGCCAGTTCGTCCCTGCTGACGAAAGCACCGAGTTGCCACACCCTGAGGATGAGGGCGGCGGCGAATGGCCACGGGTAGAGCAGTGGCTCCCAGTGCAGGTGCTGCTCTGATTTCGCGTGGTCAGTCATCGGGCGCTCCTTGGCGCGGTAGCCGCCAATACCTGGGCTATATCACCGAGCGCAGGCAAGCTGTAGGAGACCTGCCCTCGCAGCCGCCTGCCACACATCCCCGAACCGCCTTCCGCCAGCCTCCATGTGGACGACGCCTAGTCCGGCGCACCTCTTCTTGGGTCGTTCAGCGTTTCCCGCACAACATAGATGGGCTTGCCCGCAGCCTCGTGGTAGGTGCGTACCATGATCTCGCCCAGAAAGCCCATCGTCACCATCTGCACCCCGACGATGACCAGCAGCACGCTCAGAGTCAAGAGCGGACGGCTGCCGATCGACTGGCCGAGGATCAGCTTCACATAGGCCAGATACAGGCTCATGACAGCCCCGAGGCCGAAGGAGACGAGCCCCAGAGAGCCAAACACATGAGCCGGCCGTGTGCCGTAGAATAGCAGGAACTGCAGGGTAAGCAAATCCAGCAGGACGCGCACCGTCCTTCCCAGCCCATATTTGGACCGCCCGGACCTGCGCGGCTCATGGTTGACCGGAATCTCGGCGATGCGGACGCCCATCCAGCTCGCGAGCGCCGGGATGAAGCGGTGCAGCTCCCCATAGAGGCGGATGCCCCTGATCACTTCGAGGCGATAGGCCTTGAGGGAGCAGCCATAGTCGTGCAGATGGACCCGCGTGAGCCACCCGGCGAGCCGGTTGGCAATCTGCGAGGGCAGGCGCCGCGTCAGAAACGCGTCCTGACGATTCACCCGCCACCCGCTCACGATGTCGTACCCCTCCGCCATCTTGTCCAGCAGGGCGGGGATGTCCGCCGGGTCGTTCTGGAGGTCCGCATCCATGGTAACGACGATCTGCCCCTGCGCGGCCTCGAACCCGGCGGCAAAGGCAGCAGTCTGCCCAAAGTTCCGCCGGAAGCGCAGCACCCTCAGGCGCGGCTCGCCCGCAGCCAGCTCGCGCAGGGCCTCAAAACTGCCGTCCGTTGAGCCATCGTCGACAATGATGACCTCCCAAGACAGGGATAGCTTGGAGAGCGCCTCAACGAGTCGTGAGACCAGCGGCCTCACATTCCCTTGTTCGTTATAGAGAGGGATCACTACGGATAGATCCATGCCTGCCTCACCGCTCCATCTCCACGAGCCACTCCACCTCCGCTCGCAGGCCGGCCTCGAGGTCCCACCGTGGCGCATAGCCCAGCAAGCGCCGGGCGAGGGTCGTATCGGCCCAGGTGTGCCGCACATCGCCATGCTGGGGCTGGCTCCGGTCGAGGCGGACCGGCCTCCCGGTGATCTTCCCGAGCAGCTCCACGACCTCATTCAGGCTGACCCGCGAGCCGCCACCGATATTGAAGACCACCCCGCCCAGATCGCACCGCATGGCCAGCAGATTGGCATCGACGACGTCCGCAACGTAGGTAAAGTCCCGCGTCTGCTCGCCGTCGCCATAGATCGGCAGCACACCGCCACGGAGCAGGGCCCGGATGAAGCGGTGAAAGGCCATATCCGGGCGCTGACGGGGTCCGTAGACGGTAAAGTACCGCAGCGAGATGGTCGGGACGCCAAAGCTGGTATGGTAGAGCCGGCAGAGATGCTCCGCCGCGAGCTTGGTCACCCCATAGGGCGAGATGGGCTGCGGCAGGGCGCTCTCCCGCGCCGGCAGGTCGGGGCAATCGCCATAGACGGAAGAGGAGGACGCATACACGAACCGCCGGACCCCGTGCGCACGCGCCGCCTCCAGCAGTCGCTGTGTTGCCAGGACGTTATTCTGTGTGTACGTGACGAACTCACGCCCCCAGCTTGAGCGCACTCCGGCCTGGGCCGCCTGGTGAAAGATGACCTCGACGCCCTCCTCCGCAAGCAGCGCCTCGAGGTCGGCGCTACACAGGTCCAGCTCCCGGAAGCGAAAGGCCGGCTGCTCCCGCAGCCACGAAAGGTTCGCTTCCTTCACATGGCGCGGATAGTAGCTGGTGAAGCAGTCGACGCCAACCACCCGGTAGCCCTCGCGTACCAGGCGCTCCGCCAGATGGGAACCGATGAAACCGGCCACACCCGTGACCAGACACGCGTCCGACATGACCTCCTGTCCCTTTCCAGCAACCCATGGGCGCCACGGCGGCGTCATCCCGCGTGTGGCCCGGCCGCCCGTTTCGTACCCTCGCCTCACCCGCCCTCTCTGGCGCCGGCCGGGCCTTCTGGGAGATCTTTTGCCCGCGCACGCCCTGCCGACCCCCGCAGTCCCTCCCAGGCATACAGGAACCCGCCGATCAGACCGGACACTACGTTCATCAGATAGAACGTCAGCGACATCGAGAGCGCCAGCGCCACAGGCACGCCGACCTGACCAAACAGCTCGGCGAAGGCGCTCTCGCGCACCCCCAGGCCGCCCAGCGAGATGGGAAGGGTCGAGGCGAAGGCGCTGAGCGAAACGCAGATCACATACTGGCCGGTTGGGATGTGCACCCCATATCCCAGTCCAATCAACTGATTGACGACGACCAGCAGCAGGTTGAACAGGACCGACACGGCAATCGCCTCGGCCAGCGATCTGCCCGGATAGCCACTGAGCGAGAGGTACAGCCGGCGCAGCACCGGCCGGTCGATGAAGGCACCAAGTCTCTGGGGCAAGCGGCGATAGAGGGCCTCAAGCGGCCGACCGGCCAGGAGCACGGTCATCCCGACCAGGCTGGCCAGGGCCAGGGCTCCAACCAGCCAGGCCACCCACGGATCGAACGGGCCGGACCAGAAGGGCAACGCCAGCGCGGCCAGCAACAGGAGCACCAGCAGGCCCAACGCTCTGTCGACGAGCACCGTCCCGATCGCAAGCTCCGCCTCGCGCGTATCATGGGCCAGCTCGTAAGCTCGGACCGCATCGCCGCCGACTCCGGTCGGCAGCATGATGTTGAAGAACCCTCCCACAAAGTAGAGCACCACCAGCCGCCTCAGCGGCACGGCGATCCCCTTGGCGCGCACCAGCGCCCGCCAGCGCAGCGCGCGGAGCGGAACGGTGCCCACATAGATGGTCAGGGCCAGCCCCAGGAGTGGCCAGTTGGCTGCGGCCAGTGCTGCTGCAGCCTCCCGGAGCGAGACCCTCCTCAGCAGCACGCCCAGGAGGCACGCCGACACCGCAAGCTTGACGAGGCTGGCAAGGCGGCTACGCACCGGGCTACCTCCCCGACGCGGGGGGCAGCACCTGCACAGAGCTCAGCAGGATGCGATCGGCCCAGAGGTGGTTGCCGCTCTCATCAAAGGCCGGCAGCCGCTCACCCGTAGCTGCGTCGTACAGGCCGACCTCGATGACGTACTGCCCCGGCGGCGCGTCGGGATAGACCGCCACGTCATAGCTGTCGATCACGACCTCCCCCGGCAGCCAGCCGGTCGTCGGCCGGGTGCTGTGAACCGGGACCGAGTCCACCTGCCCCCAGATCTTTTCCCTCCCATCGAGCAGGTGCACAAAGACGGTATAGCTCGTATCCATCCGCCGCACGCCCTGCCAGTAGAGGTCCAGATGAAAGCTCTCGCCCGGGCGCAGGGCCTGCCGGTCCAGAGTGTAGCCCAGGAACGCCACCTTTCCCCCCAGATCGACGCGCAGGGGATTGGCAATGCCGGCCGGCGCCTCGAAGAGCCGCTCGCCGGCATGGACCCCGATCTCGCCCGCCGCAATCGGCCCCGCGACCGGCTGCGATCCCTCTGCCATGAGCGAGAGAGAGACCGCCTGCCTGCCATCCGCAGCGTCAGGAGGCACGAGGAGCGAGCACACCATGCGCAATGCGTCGCCGGCCTGCAAGTCCCTCGCCGATGCAGGGAGCGGGAGCGTCGCCCAGGCACGGCTACCCAGAGAGAGCGCTACGCGGTAGGGCTTTGCCGGCCGCGCCCGTGCCCGCCAGATCAGGGTCGCCTGCACCGCCTGACCGGGGCCTGCCTCTCGGGGAGATACCTGACAGCTTAGGAGCTCCAGCTCCGCCAGCGTTGCCCCCATCGGCTCCGAGATGCCCAGCTCGGCAAGTGTGGGCTGTCGCAGGGCGCGACCTACGGTGAGCTCGCCCAGGGGAATCGTGAGCGCCGCCTGCTCGCCCAGCGCAAAGATGCGCGCGCGCAGGAGATAGTCACCGGGAGGCAGGCCCGCCGGGAGCCGCACATCCTGCCGGGCCGTGATCAGCCGACCCGGCTGCCAGCGGTACGTAGGGTACATCCAGCCGGCCACGCGTCCGCCGCCCTCGGCCAGCACCTGCCCCGCCTCGTCGAGCACCTGCAGCGACAGGCGATAGTCTTGCGCCGTCGGTCGCAGGGCCTTCCAGTGGAGGAGGAGGGTGGCCGTCTCGCCGCTCGGAACCGGGCGCGCCGGCAGGTCGCGGCCTACAAGCACCAGCTCCTCGTCTCCCACGGGAACATTGAGAGGCGTGCGCACAAACATCTCGCGGCTCAGTTGCAGCCCCTCGGGAAGGACATAGTGGCGTAGCTCCAGGCCGCGAAACCGGGCTTCGACCGGTTGCCTCGTAGCGAAGAGATCGAAAAGGGCGAGGACGAGCCCATTCGGATCGACCACCTCGTTCTGCCAGAGCAGCAGCCAGGCGCCGCGACGCCCTGCGATGGCCCGGCTGAGGTCATCGAGCGTCTCGAGCGTGACGATGTCGTCCACAGATGGGGAAGGCGGCAGCCCCTCCGGAAGGGGGTAGCAGTTGTCGCGGTGGTAGTAGCGCGCAAAGGCTGCGGCCGAGTGCCCGGAGAGAAGGATGACCGCCTCATCTGATGCTGCGGCCCGGGTCAGGAAGGCGGCAGCGCCTTTAAAGTCCTCGCGGCCGAAGCGAGTGTCGCGCCAGGGGGTTGTCGCCGCGTACGCCGAGCCGGCCGCCAGACCGCAGACCACCAGAGCTGCCAGCGCTGCCCGCAGCCACTCGTGCCAGCGTCTGACCGCCACCGGCCAGAGGGCAGAGAGTGCGCCTGCAGCCAGGCCCAGAAAGCCCGGCACGGCGACGAGCAGGTAGCGCGGCGAGAACTTGGGCCGGGAGTGCACCAGCACGTAGAAGATCAACAAAGGTACCCCCACGTAGGCTGCCAGCATGCCGGTCTCCCAGCGCACACGGGGCTGCCACGTGGCCGCGAGCAGCCCGAGAGCGGCCAGGATACAGGTGGCCATCGCCAGCCGCGCGGCGAGCGACACCGGCGCCATGCGGTCGGCGCCCATGAATCCGAGGAGGGCGTTCGTCGCCACATAGGTCAGGCTCAGGCTCCCCGGCCAGTAGGTTGTGTTGGCCGCCCGCCACTGGGTGACAAAGACCGGCACCCAGGGCAGTAGGGCAAGCCCGAGTCCAAGCTGGCTCAGCACCCAGCCGCGTAGAAAACAGCCGTCACGGGTCCTGAGGAAGTGTGTGAGCACCCACACCGCCTGCGCCGCCACCACAAAGGCTGCATAGTAGTGCGTGTACAGAGCGGCCACGTTTGCCAGGGTGTAGAGCAGCCACCACCTTCGTTCCGTCCGGCCACACATGAGGCGCGCCAGCGCCACCGTCGAGGCAAGGGCCAGGACCGCCAGGAGCACGTACATGCGTGCCTCACGCGCATACCAGATTTCGATGGGTGAGGCGGCTAGGAGCAGCGCCGCCAGAGCGCCCGCGCGTCTGCCGAGGAGCAGGGCGATCATCGCTCCGCCAAGCGCCACTACGAGGGTGCCACAGAGGACAGAGAGGTAGCGGACCTGAAAGTCGCCCCAACCTGCGAGCCTCCCCCAGGCACCGAGCAGCAGGTTATAGAGGGGAGGAAGGTTCAGCTCGCCAACGATGATCTCGTGCCAACCATGCTGCGCCAACTCGACGCTAAAGGCCTCGTCATACCAGAGGCCCTCTGCGGCCAATCTCTCGACCCGCAGCAGGAAGGCAAGCAGGAGAACCGGGATCCAAACCCACTCTACTCGCCGACGCCCACCCGGCATAACACAACGTACTCCTGAAGCTGGCCCCCCTCGAACCATTGTACGCGGCGGCCCGTATCCTCGTCGTAGAGGGCCACAATGAGGGTAGCCGGCTGCGGGGACGACGAAGCCGGCACAGCCAGACGATGCACGTCGCTCACAACCTCGCCCGCAGCCCACCCCGTCGTCGGCCGCGACCAGCCCGCAGGGATACTGTCATCCTGAGCGAGGATGGAGCGCTGGGCGTCCAGCATCTGTACGCTCACTTTGTAGCTCACCTTGGGTACCGACGTGGCGCGCCAGTACAAGGTCAGCTCCAGAGTCTCGCCAGGCCTGATGCGCTCAGGAATGCCATCGTAGCCCAGGAGGTCGACGCGGGCCGTGTTCCCAGCGTCGAGCCTGTGTTGGATGCGCGGGAGGTTGCGCTCCTGCGGTACCTGCGCCACGCGTACCCGCCCCAGGGTGGCCACATCTACCCCCCAGGTCCAGAAGCGCCAGCGGTCTCGGATCGGCATGAGTCGGCCCGACGCATCTCGCATGCGCAGCTCCAGGCGATAGAGGCCGGGCCTCGTCCGCGGCGGCACGAGGAGGTCGTGCTGCGCCCAGAGAAGCTCCTCGGCCCGCCAGGCGGCTGGCGGGTACCACGAGGCGACGGGCGAAACGACTCGCGAAGAGACGGCCGTGCCCTGGCTGTCGATCAGGGCCAGCTCCAGCGTCAGGTCGCCTTCCGGCCGGGACCTGACTTCCCAGTAGAGGTCCACGTGTACCCACTCCCCGGGCTGGACCTGCTCGGGCTCCAGCCGGAAGGCGCGCAGCGTCAGATCCTCGCCAAAGGCCATCCCACGGCCCCCGAGGACCTGCGGACCGCGGCTCAGGCTCTCAAAGAGCGCCGGCCGGGCCCAGGTCGCTTCGACCAGCACCGGTCCGAGCTGGAGTGGCCCGGGCGCCGCACCGGAAGCGGGCTCGATGGGGCGGTTGCTGATCGGGTCATACACGCGCAGCTCGATGTTGTACCAGCCCGGCGGCAGGGCGGGCGGAACTGCGAGGCCCGCCTCGTATCGCATCAGGACGTTCTTGGGCCAGCGCTGGGGGGGCAAAGCCGGGTAAGGCACCTCATCGGTTCGGGCCCGCTCACGGCCCTCCCTGTCTACAAGCCGCAGGGAGACCCTGGCATGCTGTGGTGCGAGGGCTCGCCAATACAGGGTGACCCAGGTCTTCTGCCCGCCCGCTACCGGGCGCAGAGGCAGGTCGTAGCCCTCCAGGCGCAGGCCACCAAAGCTCACCTCTGACCGGTGCTGATACGGGGGCTCCGCGGACAGGGATGGGCTCTGGGTCAGATAGAGCTCCAGCAGGCCCTCCGCCGTGCCGGCCTGGTACACACGGCGGTCGGCCAGGAATGCGTGCTCCGTCAGCCACGCCTCGGCCTCACCTCTGGCAGGCGAGAGGTCTGTGCGCACCAGCCACACGCGCGCAAAGCGGGAGGCCAGGTCTGCGGTGAGGTTTGCTGCGGCAACACGGCCCGCACCGCTGCCATCCGAGGACAGCGTGAGGGGAACTGCCGGGATGGTGCCGCGGTAGTAGTGCAGCAGCGCGGTCGTGCTCTCTCGGCCCGAGACCACGATCACGTCCCCCGGTCGCTCGCCGCGCTCGATGGCCTGTGCCAGCTCGCGATAGGGGCAGTCGATCCCTCGTGGCATGGCCACGACCTGCCGGTAGGATGCCACGCCCATGCCACCAAGAAGGATCAGCGCCGCCGCCACTCCCGCCGGCCTGAGCCTTCCGGTGCAGCGCTCCAATCCGTGGGCTACCCCGAGGTAGAGTGCCGGCCCAAGGAGGGGAAGATACCCCTTGGGCGCCCCCCGCCCTACGAGCAGCTCCCCAACGGCAGCCAGGAGAGGGAGGCAGAGGTAGGCGAGCACCAGGGCGCCGCCGCGGGCGGCCGGCCACAGGGTGCCCAGCAGCAGGAGCACCAGCCAGAGGGCGTCGAGCGGGCCCGACACCCTCGCCGGCAGGAGCGCCCCCCCGAAGAGACTGCGTAGCTGGTCGGCCAGCGTCGCTATTGGCAGGACGCCGGGCTGCAGCCCCGAGGTCCCGGCTCGGAGGCGAAGCAAGCTGACCGCCACGGCCGAAAGGCCGACCAGCAGGGCCGCCGTCAGGCCGATGGTGAGACCCAGACGCCAGGGGCGAGGCAGCCGGTCGGAGAAGATGGCCTGCACGCCCAGCACAGGGATGAGCACCGCAGCACGGTAATCGGTGAGGGCAGCTGCGGCCGCGCTCACCACGGAGGCAATGAGCCAGGCGCGGTCCCGATCATCGAGCCCTCGGGCCAGCGCGTAGATGGAGGCAAGGCCCAGCCCGGCGAGCATGGTGTACATGCGCGCTTCCTGAGAGAGGGCCAGATAGAGAGGAGAAAGCGCGCCCAACGCTGCGGCAACAAGCCCGGTACGGCGGCTCCAGAAGCGCGCGCCGGCTGCGTAGAGCAGCGGCACGAGAAGCACCGCGAACGCCACCGAGATGAAGCGCAGAGCGAAACCGCTCGGGCCAGCCAACTCCCGGAATAGGGCCACAGCCACGAAGTAAAGCGGAGGATGGACGCCGATGCCGAACACTGCTGGCGCACCCCCCTCCACGCGGCTGAGTGTGAGCACCTCATCCCTCGCGAGGGGCCTCGCCTCCAGGCGCCAGGTACACGCCCCGTAAGCCAGAACACAGAGGAAGACAATCGCCAGGGCGGGCGCCAGCCTGCGGCCTTTCGTGGCGTCGTGGTCTGTCCCTCTGGCCATGCTCGCTCCCTCTCGCATGCCGAGCCATCCCTCTAGCGCGCAGGGCACGCCCGCGCCCCTGCCCGCAAGCGACGCTTTCGCAGCCTGACGCCATTCTACCAGAGCCAGGCGTTTTTGGAAAGCGGGCACGGTCCCGCCGAGAGGCTGGAAACCCGCTGACCCCTCCCCACAGAAGTATCGCTGGCATCAGAGTGCCGCGATGGCGCCTCGCGTGGTGCAGCGAGAGCCTCGGCCAGCGGACCGCCAGCATAGGACGCGACCACCCGGGGTCAGCGCCAGCGTACACCAAACCTGCCTACGGCTTCACCTCAACGCGCACCGGCAGGACGACCCTGTCCTCGCCGGTTGCGGTCACCAGCCTCTGCATCGTAGCGGGATCGTAGAGCCCGACCTCCACGACCCCCTCGCTGGCGAAGCCAAGGTCGCTGAAGGCGAGATGATGAGGATCGATGATCACCTCTCCCCGCGTCCAACTCGAGGTCGGACGCCAACCCGAGGCGGGCGGGCCATCGTGCTGGGCGACCACGCGGCTGCCGGCGTCAAGGAGGTGGGTGAAGACGGTATAGTCCGTCGATAGGGCGTCCTCGTTCACCGCCTCCCAGTAAAGCGTCAGACGCAGCCGCTCGTACGGGTTCACCACCTGCTGATCGATGCTATAGCCCACGAGGCGTGCTACCCCCGGAAACGTGATATCGAGCGGGTGCTGCGGCGAGGGTGAGCCCGGCTCCCCAGGCTGGGTCGCAGGCAGCACCCGGATGCGCGTGAGTGCGTAGCGGTCGCCCTCAACGCGCCCACCTCTTCCCACCACACTCAGACGCTGGCTCGCAGCACCGGCATACATCCCTGCATCCACATAGTACTCGCCGGGCGGCATGTCCGGAGGCAGGACCAGCCTTAGCGTGTCCGTGATCACCTGCCCGGGCTGCCAGGCGCGGCCTGCCTCGGTACCTGACCTTCCCGCCGCGCCCACCCAGATGGCGCCATCCCAGGCCCGCAGCACGGCAAAGGTCCGGTGCCCCGGAGCGAGCGGCTCGAGGGGCTTCCAGAAGAGGGTCAGGGTAAGTGTCTCACCGGCAGGAAGCGCCGTGCGGTCCAGGTCATAGCCCACTAGCCTGACCCTGCCGTCGAGGGTAACGGCGAGCGGGTTGGCGATGCCGTCCCGTGCCTCGACGTGCAGGCGGATCTCGGGAAGGCGCACCGCATCGCCAACGGCGCGACCCTCGCGATCCCGCATGGGCAGGCGCTCACCCCCGAGCACATACAGCCCGACCTCGAGGGTCAGGTGGTTGGGATTGAAAGTGTTCTCCGGCACATGCACGAAATAGGTATCGGCGATGGCGTCGCCCGGCCTCCACAGCGTCGTCGGGAAGAGGCCCCGGCCGGGGTAGCGGTCGCGCTGGGCGATCTTGATCCCGTTCTGATCGAGGAGGTGCACAAAGACCGAATAGTCCCGATCCATCCGCGCCCGTGCCCTCCAGTAGAGCGTCACTGCCAGGTCATCGCCGGGCCGCGCCTCTCGCGCATCCAGCCGATAGCCCAGGAGCTCCATTCCCTCGCCGACCTGGAGGTCGAGCCGCTCCGGGATCGCGGCCACCTCCGCCTCCGTGAGGAGCCGCGGCGGCGCGTAGGCGGGGCGTATGATGCCGAACGGGACCCACACGGCCACCGCCGCCATTACAGCCCCGACCACGAGCACCGGCGCCTCCCGCGAGCGCCCCGTCAGCCACGAGCCGAGCCCCAGCGCCAGAAGCACGGCCATCGCGGCTGCAGCCGGGAACAGCAGCCGTCCCTGAAAGGATGGGATGAGAGACGACCATCGCACCAGCCCCACCCCAACCGCGGTAACCCACACCGCAACTGTGGCGAGGGCAGGCAGTCGATCCCTGTTGACCCACTGGCCATGCAGCCCCACGCGGGCGGCACCGACCACGAGGCCGCCGAGCCCGGCCGCCGCAATCGCGCCGAACAGGGCGTAGTACCAGTCAGGCGCAGCCACGCTGAACCAGCCGAACACGCCCCAGTAGGACCTGATCAGCCCGGGCAGCTCGCTCAGCAGCACCTGAGGAGTCAGCGAGCCGCTGCGCCGCCCCATGAGGGCCAGAAAGTTGACCCAGCCCAGTGGGTCGTGGTACAGCCGCCAGTTCCGATAGTACCACCAGCCGGCAATCGCACCGGCCACCGCCAGCATCACGACCCCACAGCGCAGGAAATCCCGCCAGCCCCTCCGCCGCCACGACACC
>JAIMBM010000239.1 GCA_023511475.1 Anaerolineae bacterium | reverse complement strand
GGGCCGGGCACCGTCGGTATCTGCTACCTGCGGCTCTGAGCGGCGATGACGCCTGAGGTAAGCGGCATCGTGCTGGCCGGCGGCCGCAGCCGGCGCTTAGGGCGCGACAAGGCCCTTGTGGAGGTTGGCGGCGTTCGGCTGATCGACCGGGTGCTGGGGGTTGTGCGCCAGTTGACCGACGACGTTGTCGTGGTCGGGGGCGACCCCCGCTCCTGCGCTCGGCCGGGCGTGCCGGTTATCCCCGACCGGTGGCCGGGGATGGGGCCGCTGGGAGGGATCCACTCCGGCCTGGAGGCGGTGCGTTATCCCCGCGCTCTCGTGGTTGGCTGCGACATGCCGTTTCTCGACCTGCGGCTGCTTCGCTTCATGATCCTCCTCTCCGCTGACTATGATGTCGTCATCCCCAACCTCGACGGGGCGCTCGAGCCCCTGCACGCCATCTACTCAAAAGCGACCCTTGGCCCCATCGAGGCGCTCCTGCAGGCGGGGGACCTGCGCATCGTGCACTTCCTCAGGCAGGTACGCGTCCGCTACGTGGACCGCGCCGAGATCCAAGTCTTTGACCCCCGCGGCCTTTCCTTCTTCAACGTCAATACCCCCGAAGAGCTGGAGCAGGCCGAAGCACTCGCTGCGAAGCGCTGCCCGGGCCGCTCCTTTTGAGGGATCACAGAGGATTGGCGGCGAGGGCCTGTAGCCTGGCCAGGGTCTCTTCCCAGGAAATCTCGGAGAGCCCCAGCTTGCGGCGCAGTCGGTCCGGGTCCATTCCCGACCGAAAGTCGCGCAAGGCGCACGTCCAGCGGAGCATCTCGAAGGAGAGGCCTCCCTCCAGACCCGCCAACTGGGCAACGCGGCGCAGGACATACTCCAGATTGCGACCCGTGCAGGGGAAGAGTGTCGGACGCGGGCGATAGGCCTCGACATAAGTGCGGAGCAGGGCCGGAAGCGACGGGTCGAGGGCGAGCTTGCGCTCCTTGTGGCGGCGTCGGGGGTCCTTGTAGCGTATCCACACGGCGGGGGCTTGCGGGTCGGAGAGATCAAAGTCTCCATACTGCAGAGTGAGGCACTCGCTCTTCTTCATACCGGTCTGCAGTATCAGGCTGAAGAGGAAGAGGGGGCGCGGGTCCGGGTTCTTGGGGTCGGCGGCGAGCCTGCGGGCAGCCTCGAGGGCGCGTTCGACCTGCTCATCGAAGAGGACCTGGGGTAGCGGGGAGGCCGCGGGCTCGTGCACGAGGGGCGCCGCCGGGTCAAGGCCGAGGACGCTCGTCTCGGCCAGCCAGCCGAAGAAGACCTTGAGCGTGGTCAGGCGACGGCTGTAGGACTTGGAGGTGCAGGGGACGCCGCGGCCGTGTCGCAGGTACTCCATAAAGCGGCGCAGATCGCCTGTGGCAATCGCCCCGATCTTGGCGTCGCTACCAAGGTACCGCTCCAGAAAGCTCAGGTCGCCGAGGAAGGACTTGATCGTGTTCTGGCTAAAGCGGACGCGCTGCATGTGATCGCCAAAGGCGGCGATGGCGGCGCGCAGCGGCGCCTGCGGCGTCAACCCGGGCGATGGCACGTCCTCCTCGGGCGACGCTCCCTCAGGTCTATCGAAAAGGGGGAGTTGTTCCTCGGCCAAGCCTACCTCCTTTTGTTTCCTCTCTATTACTAGCGCATAGCCTGTGTGATGTCAAAGCGCCGAAGGCGCGCATCTCTGCGGACTCCTGCCCTGTTCTCAATGGTGTTACTCTGGGTCGGGGCGCTACTCCACTCTCGAGGCCCTCGGACATCGGGGGTGGGGGTCCTCGCATCAGCAGCACAGATAAACCTGCCCGCAAGCTGGACCACACCCTATGATTGGCCCGCCTCGGAAGGGCTGGGGGAACAAGACGTAAGATTATCCTTCGCCCCTTACGCCGGCGTCAGCCATCGCCAGAACCACCTGCGCGCTGGCCGGGGCGGCTCGACCTCGAGGGGCAGGTCATCGAGGATGCGCGCGGGGTTGATCGCCACGAGGGCGAGGGCCTCCTCCGGGCCGACGATGCGCGCAGCGATAGCCTGCGCCCTCGTCAGCCGCGGGGGACGGCCGCGCGGATCGTGGGCATCCGAAGCGATAACGTGGACCAACCGCTCCCGCAGCAGCCGGCCGGCAAACCCCTGCGGCCCGGCGCCGAAGCGGCCCTCGAGGCTCGCCGCCGTGACCTGCAGCAGCACCCCTTGCTGCACGAGCCGACGCACGAGGCGCGGGTCGCGCCGCAGGTCGGTGCTGCGCTCGGGATGGGCGAGGATCGGCACAAGCCCCCGCACCCGCACCTGGAAGAGAATGTCCTCAAGGCGCGGCGGGAGGCCGGTGAGAGGAAGCTCCACAAGGAGGTAGCGGCTGCCGTTCAGCGTGACCACCTCGCCCGCGTCGATCTGCTGAGGCAGGCTGGAGATCAGCGCCATCTCGGCGCCCGGCACCACGGCGACGCCAAGACCGCGCGCGGCCAGGCTCTGCATCAGCGCCTGCACCTTCGCCTCGAGGGCGGCACGGTCAACCCCCGGCGCCCAGCGCAGGCTGTGGGGTGTGGCTGCCAGGCGCGAGATGCCATCCTCCAGGGCGGCGCCGGCCATATCCGCCGCCTCGTCGAGGGAGGCGGCGCCATCGTCGAGCCCCGGCAGGATGTGCGTGTGGAGATCGGTGAGGGTAGGACCCTCCATGGCTCCCGCTCTAGCGCCCTCCGTAGTAGCCGGCGAGGGAGCGGTCCAGGTTCACACCGTTGAGCACAGCTCCCAGCAGGTGGGCGTTCACCCGCGCCAGCCGGTCACGGGCCTCGACCACCGCCTCGCGGCGCGTCCGCCGCTCGCGTACGACCAGAAGGACGCCATCGACCAGCGTAGCCAGGATCGCCGCGTCGGCGACGGCGTTGATCGGCGGCGAGTCAAAGAGGACCTGGTCCGCCTGCTCGGCCAGCCAGCGCACCGTCTCCTCCATGCGGCGAGAGGCCAGCAGATCCGCACAGCGCGGCGGCAGGGGGCCGCTGGTCAGGAGGCGCAGGCCCGGGACCTCGGTCTCCTGGAAAGGCGGGTTCTCGCGGGCGCCGGGATCGGTCAGGAGGTTAGTGAGGCCTGCGTCGTTGGCCAGGCCGAACAGCTCGTGCAGACAGGGACGGCGCAGGTCGCAGTCGACCAGCAGGACCCGCCGCTCCGTCTGCGCAATGGTGACGGCCAGGTTGGCCAGGACGGTAGACTTGCCCTCATCGGGCCCCGGCGAGGTGAACATCAGAGTCCGCAGCGGCCTGTCGAGAGCGGCGAAGGTCAGATTCGTGCGCAGAGCGCGGTAAGCCTCGCTCGCCGGCGAGTTCGGCTCGCTGATCGTAACCAGGGACTTGGCATCTATAGCCATGGCACATCTCCTGTGCGCCTGCCGGCCGCAGCCTGGACCGGGTGAGTGATTGCCGGGGCAGGCGATACTCCGCTACGTCTCCGGTATGACACCCAGTACGGGGCTCCTGGTGATCCGCTCCAGGTCATCGGGGCTGCGGATGATGCCCGCATCCACCCACTCCAGGCCAAGGACGATCAGCACCCCCAGAAGCACGCCGAACACACCCCCCGCCAGGGCATTGATCTTTTTCTTAGGGGATTGCAGGTAGGCGGGCTTGGCCGTATCCTTGGCCTCCACATCCACCCGGTCCCGCCGGTCCTGATCGAGCATGTAGACCTTGATGCGCTCGACAAAGACATCGGCAGTGGCCTGGGCGAGGAGACGCGCGACTTCGGGGTCATAGTCATCGACGGTGATCTCGATCAGAAAATCCGACTCGATGGGCGACACCCGGATCCGGCTGCGCAGCATGTCGGCCGTCATATCCTGGCCGGTGCGCCGGATCACCTCGTCGAGGGTTGTGTTCGATACGATGTTGACGGCATAGTTGCGCATCAGCCACTTGATAGACTGGGTCAGGCCCAGGTCGAGGCGCGCGGGGATCACATTGAGCTGAACGGTGGAGCGATACACGGGCCGCTGCAGCAGGCTGAACACCACGGCGCTGGCAGCCGTGACCGTGGCCATCACAATGATGATCCACCCCCGCTTCCAGAGGATGCGCAGGTACTCCCTCAGCGGCACGGTCTACCTCCTCGCGGCTTGCGGAAGACGACGCCGGAATTGTACCACAGGTAAAGGGGGGCAACAAGTATTGTATCTTCCCCCTCCCCTCCTTCAGTATGGAGGCTACCCCACCCCTGAACAGGACAACGGCGCTCTTTTTGCTCTGAAAGAAGCCGTGGTATACTCGTGGCCTCGGATCTCCTCACCACATTCCCATGACGCTCGCCGGAGGTGCTATGAAGGGCAAGATACTGTTTCTGGCTACGCGGCCGGGGTTCTTCACGGCCAGCACTGTGTCGGTGCTCCTCGGCCTGGTCGCCGGCTGGCGGCAGGCGGGCAGGTTCGACTGGCCCGCTGCAGCAGTCGTGTTGCTGGCCTCGGTGCTGATGCACGCGGGCGCCGACCTGATCAACGACTATCACGACCACGTGAACGGCGCCGACGAGGCCAACCGGGAGTACATCAGCCCCTTCTCCGGCGGCAGCCGCGTGATCCAGCGCGGCCTGCTGAGCCCTGCCGAGGTCAGGCGGGCCGCCCTCGTGCTCCTGGGCGCGGGCACGGCGCTCCTGGCGGCGTTCTCCCTGCGCGCGGGGCCGGTGCTCCTGCTCCTGGCAGCCATCGGCCTGGCCTCATCGCTCGCCTACACGGGGCGCCCCTTCTACCTGGCGAGCCGTGGCCTTGGCGAGCTGGTCATCGGCATCAACTTTGGGCCCGTGCTGGTAGGCGCGGGCTACTATGTGCAGGCGCACGCGCTGCCCGCCGGGGCCCTCGCCATCTCCCTGCCGATGGCCTTCCTGGTCACGGCCATACTCTACGTCAACGAGATGCCGGACTATCGCGGCGACCGCGCCGCCGGCAAACGCACCCTCGTGGTGCGCCTCGGCCGCCGTCGTGCCGCCTGGGGCTATGCGCTGCTGGTGGGGCTCGCGTACCTGAGCATCATCGTCGCGACACTGGCCCGGCAGCTCCCTGGCGAGGCGCTCATCGCCCTCGCCTCGATGCCCCTGGGAGTCGTGGCGGCCACGAAGGTGCTCCGGCACTACGATGACCCGGTCGCCATGTCGCCCGCGAGCGTGCAGACGATCGTCAACCACCTCCTGACCGGCCTGCTGCTCGTTGTCTCCTTCCTCGGTGCACGAGCGCTGTGGGCGCTGCTGGTCGGCGCAGGGTGTTCTGCCCTGCTCGCCCTGCAGGCCTACCGGGCGATGGACGGCATGCGCCGGGGCTTCTTGGCGCAAAGGGGGCCGGGGGCGCCCTTGGGTGCCGGGTGAAGGTGAGGGGGCCCCCAAAAGGCCCAGCGAACCTATCCCCCCGTTTCGGGGGGACGGTGGGAGGTTCTACCCGCGTCCAGGCACGGCAATGTGCGGCGTCCCAGGAGCCGATCTCAGAGCACCGGCCCGCCGCGCACCTCTATCGCCACTCGAGTTTGGCCTTTCGGAGGCCAACCCGCGGCGCCGTCTCCAGCTCGCTGAAACGACCTCGAGCGACGCCGTACCGGGGATGCCCCTCCCCCCTCGCCCCCACCCCCCCCCCGGGGCCCCCGCCCCCCCCGCGGGGGGGGGG
>JAIMBM010000238.1 GCA_023511475.1 Anaerolineae bacterium | reverse complement strand
ATTCTATACAAGGGGCGCGGGGTGGGGGCCGCGACGACCCGAGGGGCGCCCACGCCGGCTCGGGAGCGTCAGAGCCAGTGGTGGCGGATGAAGACCTGAAAAGGCTAAACTCGAGCCCCTGTCAATAGAAACCCCCTTGTATCTTAGGGTAGGAAACCTCCTACCCCAGCCACTCGGCGAGGCGGGCGCGGTTCTCGGCGAAGGGGGGCTCGCTGAGGCGGGGGCAGTCTCCCAGGCTGGCCTCGCCGAAGGCGAGGCGGGCGGCCAGGGCCATGCAGGTCTGCTGGCCGCAACGGCGGCAGTTATCCCTGGGGAGGAGCTGATAGATATCCAGCAGGCGCGGTGACCGGCGCCTGCCAGGGCATGGGGCGATGCGATCGCGCTCTGCGTATGCCAGGTTGATCTTCTGCCGCAGCCACTCGAGCACATCCTCGGCGTCCTGCTCGTCCAGAGCCTTGGCCAGGGTGATCAGCTGGGGGTACACGGTGAGCAGCCGGCCATGGTGTACGAGCGTCAGAATGCCGGCCTCGTGGTTGTAGCCGGCCTGGGGGAGGAGGGAGGCCAGGTAGGGCAGCGCCGGGCCGATGTCCGTCGAGGGCACGGCCACGACGCGGATCCGCTCCGGGTCAGCGAGGCAGTCCATCACCTGGGTGATCCGGATGCTCTCCACGAGCAGGTCGGCAGGGACCATAGATCGAGCTCCAGTCGCGGCGTTGCCGTCATGACATAAGCTGCCCGGCAAGCCGCGCCGCAGTGCTTGCCGCTGCAGCCATGTCGGCGCGAGGCGCGATGCTCCCCACGTACCCTCAACCCTCGGCCGTGAGCTCGATCCGCACCGGTGCGGGAAGGGCAAGCCCGGCAGCCACCTGCATGGCCTTGAAGGCCCCGTCCGCGGCGACACAGGCGGCGCAGCATCCGCGGCAGTGCCGGGCGGCCGTGGTCAAAAGCACGCTCTCGTGGCCGAGGGTTATCTCATCGAGGGCGTTGAGCGGGCCGGCCTGTGCCAGCTCCTCCGCGAAGGCGCGCACCTTCTCGCAGTTGCTCCCGATCTCCAGGCGCACAAAGTCGTCATCACTGGCAGCGCGCACCCGCGTGACGAAACCGCAGACCCCGGCATGGATGACGGCGGTCGCGACCTTCATGGTCTCCCCCTCTCCGCTATCGGCCCTCGGCAAGCGCCGCGAGCCGCCGGTTGCGCCGGTCGACCAGGTAGAGCCCGCCTGCCAGGATGGAGAGGCTCGCTACCAGGTACACCGCAAGCAGCCAGAGTCTCGCACCGTCGACCCAAGCCCCGTAGATCAGGCCGGAGAGGGTGCTGAACAAAGCCACGAGCCCGGCATAGGCCCAGGCCTTCCGGCGGCCGATGATGGCGGCGATCATGAGGATGCTCTGCAGGCTGAGCTCGGGGTCGGCCATCAGGTAGGCCACGAGCGGCCCCCGGTGCATCCCCAGGCTCAGGAACATCTTGGCGATGGGGACCTCGACCAGCGTCGGGAAGTAGAGGAACACGCCAAAGATGACCCCCGCCAGGTTGCCGAAGACCGTGTTGCGGCCGGCGAGCGCCCCGATCCACTCCGGGCGGATGAGCCGGCGGATCACGCCGACGGCAAACACGCCAACGACCAGGAGCGGGAAGATCTGCCGCACGAAGCGCCAGGTCTCCCAGAGCCACTCCTGAACCTCGTACGGCTCAAAGTGGCGACGCGCCACATAGTACACGCCGGCCATCATCGCCAGGACGCCGAACAGGCGGCCGGTGAGGAACACGTCCAGCCCGCCGGAGTGCGGCACCATGCGGGTCGCAGCCACGACCATCGTCAGGGCGATCAGCCCGAGGGCAAGGCCCGTCCAGCGGTTGTAGCCCTCATCGATCTTGCCGAGGCCGCGCCAGGCGGTGACGCCAACGAGGGCCAGCAGGCCGATCAGGATTGCGCCCTGCGCCGTCACGCCCTCTTCCCCCTTGGCCGGATCGAACGGGACGAGGCGGTAGAGCGCGTCCTGGAAGCGGTCCATCCCGGCTACCGGGAGAGTGATGTGGGCATAGTCGTTGGTCAGGAGCCCCACCTTGAGGGTGCCGGAGATGAGGAGGGCGACGAGTAGCAGAAGCAGGGCCCAGGTCCGCGGTTGCATCCGCTCGCCGGCGGCAAAGGCGCCGTTCGTCTCCTGATCATGGGCTGCGTCGGACCGGCTGAAGACCAGGGCCATGACCATGCCGATGCCGATGCCGAAGGCAAGCGAAAGCAGGATGCGCGCCACGGCGATATCGCCCCCGATCAGAACGCCCGTGTAGGCGAGGGCGAGGATGTTGGCCGCCGGCGCAAAGAAGAGGAAGGTGATGGCGGGTCCGAGCCCGGCACCCTTCTTGTGGATGCCAGCAAAGAGCGGAACGATCGTGCAGGAACAGACGGCAAGGACGCTTCCCGCCAGTGCGGCGGCGGGGTAGGAGACGTACTTGGGCGCGTTGCGGCCCAGGAACCGCGTGACCGACTCCTTGGGAACCAGGGCGGTCAGGGCGCCGGCGATGAAGAAGGCTGGGACCAGGCAGAGCAGGACGTGGGCGGCAAGATACGCCGCCAGGTTGCCAAGGCCGGATTGGAGCAAGCGGGTAACGAACGCGATAGCACTCATCGGGACCTATGACCTCCGCCGTTACCGCGCAGGCATCCTGCGCGGTTGAGCCTCCCGCGGCGGGCCCGGGGAGGCATTAGCCTATGCATATCATTGCATATATTCTAGTCCGAGATGGGGCAGAGGTCAAACGCCCAGTGTCCGTTTGGCGTCCGTACGCTTGTCAAAGCGTGGCGTTGCGCTTATAATCCGCGCGTCAGATGACTGGCAGGGCACACACTCATCAAAGCAGCCGAGGAGGATGGCATACGATGACGAAATGGGTCTACCTCTTCCGAGAGGGCAACGCGGAGATGCGTGACCTGCTGGGAGGCAAGGGTGCTGGCCTGGCGGAGATGGTCCGTGCAGGTCTCCCCGTGCCGCCCGGCTTCACCATCACGACGCAGGCGTGCAACGCCTACTTTGCCAACAACAAGCGCTTCCCGGAGGGCATGTGGGATCAGACTCTCGAGGCCCTACGGGAGGTCGAGCGAGAGACGGGCAAGCGATTCGGTGACCCGGCGAACCCACTGCTCGTCTCGGTGCGCTCGGGCGCCAAGTTCAGCATGCCGGGCATGATGGACACCGTCCTGAACCTCGGCCTCAACGACCGCACGGTCGAGGGCCTTGCCCGGCTGACGAACAACGAGCGCTTTGCCTATGATGCCTACCGGCGCTTTGTCGCCATGTTTGGCCGCATCGTCAAGGGCATCGATGGCGAAAAGTTCGAGGAGATCCTGAGGTCCTACAAGGAAAAGACCGAGGGGAAGCAGGACACCGACCTGACTGCCGACATGCTCAAGCAGATCGTGGCGGACTTTAAGGCGCTCTATCAGCGGGAGCTGGGTGAGCCCTTCCCCGAGGACCCCTATGAGCAGCTGCGCGCCGCCGTTGCCGCGGTGTTCGACTCCTGGATGGGCAAGCGCGCCGTTGACTATCGCAACTTTCACAAGATCCCTCACGACCTGTGCACCGCAGTCAACATCATGACCATGGTCTTTGGCAACATGGGCTACGACTCGGGCACCGGCGTCGCTTTCACCCGCGACCCGAGCACGGGCGAGAAGGTCCTCTACGGCGAGTATCTGCCCAACGCCCAGGGCGAGGATGTGGTTGCCGGTATCCGTACGCCCAAGCGGATTGCGCAGCTCGCGCAGGAGATGCCGGAGGTCTACAAGCAGTTCGAGGAGATTGCCCAGCGGCTGGAGCGGCACTACCGCGAGATGCAGGACCTCGAGTTCACCGTCGAGCGGGGCAAGCTCTGGATGCTGCAGACCCGTCGGGGCCAGCGTACCGCCGCAGCGGCGGTCAAGATTGCCGTAGACATGGTCCACGAGGGGCTGATCACCAAGGAAGAGGCCGTGCAGCGGGTCGAGCCGGCTCAGGTGTACCAGCTCCTTCTGCCGCGGTTCGATGAGCGGGACAAGCAGCGGGCGGCGGACGAAGGGGCGCTCCTCGGCCGGGGCCTCAACGCCTCGCCGGGTGCGGCAAGCGGCATGGCCGTGTTCGATGCGGACACTGCTCAGGCCCTTGGCCGGGAGGGCAAGGCGGTCATCCTGGTTCGGCCCGAGACCTCTCCCGACGACGTGCACGGCATGCTTGAGGCGCGGGGTATCCTCACGCAGCATGGCGGCGCCACGTCGCACGCAGCGGTCGTGGCACGTGGCCTTGGCAAGCCCTGCGTCGCGGGCGCGGAGGCCATCCGCGTTGGCGTCAAGCAGTTCACTGCCAACGGCGTCGTCGTCCGTGAGGGGGACCTGATCTCTATCGATGGGACGACGGGCGAGATCTTCCGCGGGCCGATCAAGACGGTCGTGCCCGAGTTCAAGAAGGAAGTGCAGCTACAGGAGCTGCTCTCCTGGGCCGACGAGTTCCGCCGTCTGCAGGTATGGGCTAACGCTGACTATCCGCGGGATGCCAAGGTGGCCCGGGAGATGGGTGCGCAGGGCATCGGCCTCGCGCGTACCGAGCACATGTTCTTTGAGGAGGACCGCCTCCCCATCGTGCAGCGGATGATCCTTGCCGAGACGGACGAGGAGCGGCAGCAGGCCCTCGACGAGCTGCTCCCGATCCAGCGTGGCGACTTTGAGGGGCTCTTCCGGGAGATGGACGGGCTGCCTGTCATCATCCGGCTGATCGACCCGCCGCTGCACGAGTTCCTGCCGAGCTATGACGAGCTGGTGCAAGAGATCGCGGACCTCAGGGTTGAGATGAGCGCCGCCAAGACGGCCGAGGAGAGGGCGGAGAAGGAAGAGGCCATCCGGCAGAAGGAGAACCTGCTGGGCAGCGTGGCCGCCATGCGCGAGGCGAACCCAATGCTCGGCCTGCGGGGCTGCCGGCTCGGCATCCTCTTCCCGCAGATCACGGTGATGCAGGTCAGGGCCATCTTTGAGGCGGCCTGCAACGTCGCTGCTGAGGGCGTCAAGGTCTATCCGGAGGTCATGATCCCGCTGGTCGGGCATATCAACGAGCTGCGCAGGCAGCGCGAGCAGCTCGAGCCGGTCGCCAGGCAGGTCATGGCCGAGCGCGGCGTGCAGATCAGCTACAAGTTCGGGACGATGATCGAGGTCCCGCGGGCAGCGCTGACCGCCGACGAGATCGCCCAGGATGCCCAGTTCTTCTCCTTCGGTACCAACGACCTGACGCAGATGACCTTTGGCATCTCCCGCGACGATGCCGAGGGCAAGTTCCTGCTCAAGTACGTGGAGTGGAAGATCCTGCCCGACAACCCGTTCCAGGTGTTGGACCGGGGCGGGGTCGGCAAGCTGATGAAGATGGCGGTCGAGCTTGGCCGCAAGACGCGTCCCGACCTCGAGGTTGGCATCTGCGGCGAGCACGGCGGCGATCCATCGTCTATCCACTTCTGCCATAGCATCGGCCTGAACTATGTCTCGGCTTCGCCGTATCGGGTGCCGGTGGCGCGGCTAGCGGCGGCACAGGCGGCCCTGGGCGAGACTCAGAGGGACCGCTAAGTCCGGCTGAGACGCGAGGGCCGGGCGGCCGAGGCTGCCCGGCCCTCGGATGGG
>JAIMBM010000237.1 GCA_023511475.1 Anaerolineae bacterium | reverse complement strand
CCCCTGAACCCCAGGCCGGCCATGGGCCGGCCTGGGGGAGGGGGCGCCGGGGGTAGGGGGCCTTCGCATCAACAGTACAGACAACCCTGCCCCGGAGGTGAACTACACCCCGGTCTCAAGGCCTGGTTCACCGATGGGGGCAGTCCCGTTCCTCCTGTGAGGACCCCTACACCCATGGCCCCCTCCTGGCCCGCAGGCCCGCTTGGGGAGCGTCGGTCACAGGGCGGCTCGCCACGAGCTGCCCGGCGCTGACCTAACGGCGATTGATAAGGTCCCAGAACTCGCGGACAGCGATGATTCTGGTGTCCCCAACCTGTCCTAAGGCCAGGAGATCGCGGTCGCCGGTGACCAAAAAGTCTGCCTGCCCAACCAGGCTGTAGGCGAGCAGGTAGTCGTCTTTGGGGTCGCGGGTTACGGCGGGGATCATGTCCGTTATTCTGGGAATCGTCTCGGCAACGTCAGTGAGAATGGCGGCCAGTTGGGCAATGCTCTCGGGGGAGATCTTGCCCACGAGGTACGGCTTGTTGCGGGCCTTCCTGGCAACCTCCTCCAGGAGCTCCTCCGGAAGCAGCAAGGTGAACTGACCCAGCACGCCCGCCCGGACAATGCTCACGATGGCGCTGTCTTCGTCCGCAAGAAGGTAGCTTATAAGGATGTTGGCATCAAGGAGCACGCGCATGGGGGTCAGTCACTCTGGTAGTCGACCTTGCCCTCTTGCGCCATCTCTGCGATGACTTCTCGGGCAAGGCGGTCGGTTACGCTTTCCGCCTCCTCCTTGCTGAGGCTCTTAGCCCGTGCCCGGACCTCTTCCCGCAGACGCTCAAGCCGGGCCAGTGCCTCTTGCCGCCTAGCAGCCTCCCGGAGAGTGCGCAGTCGCTCGTACTCCTCAAAGGGTATAATGACGACTTTGGGCCGGCCGCGACTCTCGACAATGACATCATCCTGGCACTCGACGCTCCAGTTCATAATCGAGCCAAACTGAGTCTTGGCCTCGCTGGCGGAAACTGTCTTGGGCATGTTTTCACCTCGAGATTGCCGTCGGATGCAATACTTATTTGTTCAAGATATTGGTCGTTTCACTGACCAGTATATCGGCCAAAATGCTGTTTGTCAACTCTGCCTGTTCTTTCATCGGAAATGTCACCCACGCCTGGGTGACATTATCATTTGATCGGACCGGTCTACAGCGCCCCCTGCCTCCCGGCCTCACCGCCCCTCACAGCCGGGGTAGCCCTTGCCCGTCCTCACCCACAGCTGCTCGCCGTCCGTTACGATCTCCACGTCCCCGCACCGGTCGGTCCGCCAGACCTGTGCGCCGATGGCCTCGAGCCGCTCGAGGACCTCGGGCGCGGGATGGCCGAACCGGTTGCCCGCGCCGACGGAGATGACGGCGACCTGCGGGCTGACCGCCTCGAGGAAGCGCAGGGTGGTCCCTTCCTTGGCGCCGTGGTGCCCGACCTTGAGGACGGTGCAGTCGAGTGGGAGGTCCTCCTGGCGGAGGAGATAGGCCTCGCCCTCGGCGGAGAGGTCGCCGACGAGCAGAAAGCTCGCCTTGCCCCAGCTGAGGCGCAGGACGAGCCCGTTGTCGTTGCCGGGTGAGCGGGCCGCGATGGGCGTCGCTGGCGGATGGAGGACGTCCAGCCGCGCCCCGTAGCCGAGGTCGAGGCGGGTGCCGGCGACGGGGTAGACGATGCGTGAGGCGTGAGGAGTGATGCGTGAGTGGAGGAGGTCGTCCCACGCCTGGCCGCTCGGGGTGTTGCGGGGGAGGGTGGTGTCGAGGACGATGCCGACGCGGTAGCGGCGGAGCACCTCGACGAGGCCGGCCAGATGGTCCTCGTCCGGATGGGTGAGGGCGACGAGATCGAGGCTGCGCTGCCAGGGCGGGAGCCTGCGGCCGAGGGCAGCGAGAACACGGGTGGGATCGGGGCCGCCGTCGATGAGCAGGTGTTTGCCGTCGGGGGTCTGGATCAGGATGGCATCGCCCTGCCCGACGTCGAGGAAGGTGACGTGCAGCCGGCTGTCGGGTCCGCGGGCGACGCCTCCGATCCAGATGAGGCAGGTCAGGGCGGCTAGCCCTGTGAGCAGCGCCTTGGTCGGGAGCTCGGGCGCCAGACGCTGCCAGAGGGCGCGGCGGCGGGCGGGGTCGCGCAGGTAGAGCCAGGCGCCCAGGAGGCCGTAGAGGCCCCAGGGGAGGAGCTCGCCCGCCGTGCCGAGCTCGACGGCGGCGAAGGGCAGCCCGCCCAGCGCCTCGACCGCGCCGATGGTGTAGGCGATGAAGGGCCAGGCCAGCCAGGCCAGCAGCTGCCCCGCGGGCCGGAACATCAGGCCGAGGAGCGCGGCCAGGGCGCCGAGCTCCATGACTGCGGGCTGAACCGGCAGGATGAGCAGGTTGGCCAGGGGCGCAATGAGGGAGAGCCTGCCAAAGGTGCCCAGAGTGATGGGGAGGGTGGCGATCTGTGCGGCGAGCGAGACGAGCACCGCCTCGCGCAGCCAGCCAGGGATGCGTAGGGCCGGGACGTGCGCCGCGACCCATGCCTCGATCCCCGGCAGGAGCAGAATCAGCCCCAGGGTGGCGGCGAAGGAGAGCTGGAAGGAGGGCTCCCACAGTTGCCAGGGGCTGAGGAGGGTCATGGCCATGGCAGAGGCCCCCAGCCCGGTGAGGGCATGCCCGGGGCGCCCGGCGAGCAGGGCGAGGAGCGTCAGGCCGCCCATCAGCGCGGCGCGGACGACGGCGGGGTCGGCGCCGACGAGGAGGGTGTAGGCGGCGAGGAGGAGGATGACGATGGGCGCCGCCGTGCGGCGGTTGACGATCCTGACCAGCACGGCGGTGAGGGCGCCGGCGAGGAGGGTGATGTTAAAGCCCGAGATGGCGATGATGTGCCGCGTGCCGCTGTCGTCAAAGGCGGCCAGCAAGGGCTCGGGGAGGCTGCTCTCCCGCCCGAGGAGAATGCCGGCCATGAGCGCCGATTCCGGCGCCGGCCACAAGGTGCCGATAACGGCCTCAGCCCGGTCGGCGAGGGCGACGAGCCCTGCCCCGAGGAGTGAGCCTCGCCCGCGCGCCACGAGCTCGACCGCGGGCCGGTCTGCCAGGGCATGGATGCCGCGGCGCGCCAGGTAGGCGCGGTACGAGAAACCGCCATCCTCCGGCGGGGTGCGCAGCCGCCCCGTCACCCGGAGGCGGTCGCCGTAGCGGTAGGGGCTCTCCCGAGGCAGGCGGAGGAGGACGGAGTCCCGCACCTCCGAGGGCGCCTCTCCCGCGGCGGAGACGCTGTCGACCGAGAGGATGATCTCGGTCCGTGTCGCGCGCACCTCGGGGGCCGCGGCGACGGTGCCGGTGAGGGTCACGGCCGGGCCGTCCAGGTAGGGCTGCAGCGGGCCGGGGTAGAGGGGGCTCAGGCTCAGGCGGAGCGCCCCGAGGCCGGCGAGGGCGAGCATCGCTCCGCCGAGGCGGGAGCTACGGTCCCGGCGCAACAGTAGGGCGGCGAGGGTGCCTCCGAGAGCCATCGCCAGCCAGGCGGGCCAGGGCCAGGCGATGCGCTCCGCCAGAGCGATCCCCATGAGCCAGGCGAGGGCGAGGTAGACGAGGGCCAAGGGGCAGCCTCCGGTCGAGCCGCAGACCCCAGGTTAGAGCCCGGAGCCGCCTTGCACCCCCTGCAGGGGCGGGCGGAGCCCGTCCCTGCAGGCTATCGCACCCGTCGGAAGCGCACCGCCAGGTAGGGCCTGCCGGGCAGGTCGAGGCGGAAGCGCCCCTCCCAGGTCCCCGGTACCGGCGTGATCGTCATCTCCCAGGGGTCGATGATCTCGGCGACATAGGGTCCCCCCGGAAGGTCAAAGGTATGCACGGCGGGCTGGTGCACGCCAAAGTAGAAGAGGTAGTACTCGCCTTCCCGGCCGGCGGCCTGTTCCCGCCAGTTGGCGATGACAGGCTCGAGGCCGTCCTCGGGTCCCTCATCGAGTATCCGCCGCAGGAAGGCAATGCGCGAGGGGCTGTCGCCGTAGAGCACGCCGCCCTTGGACCACCAGAGGATGTCCTCTGGATGGAGATAGGTCTCGCCGTGCCCGACGTAGCCGCCGCCGACGGTCCCCAGCCAGAAGCGGTGGACGAGCTCCCGGGCGGAGATGTTGCCCCAGGTCTGCTCGATGTTCCCTTCGTAGCAGCACTCGTCGACCACGACCGGCTTGCGGTAGGTGTTGCGCCACTCGCGCACCCGGCTGAGGTCTGAGTGCTGGATGCTGCAGTGGGTCACCCAGGGCCTGGCGTGGTCGTAGAAGGTGTGGCAGTTGTGCACAGAGCGGAGGTGCCGGTAGGGGTCGCTCTCCTGGACGATGCGGAAGAACCTATCCCAATCGGCAAGGGTCTTGCCCTCCATGATATCGAACTCGTTGGCGAGCGACCACCAGACGTTGCGGAAAGCGCTCAGGCGGGCGACGACGTAGCGCAGGTATCGATCGTCGACCTCGGCGCCCATCCTGCTGAAGCCCCAGCGGTCGTAGGGGTGGAAGAGGATGACATCGGCCTCGATGCCCAGATCGCGGAGCTGCGCGATGCGCTGCTCCAGATGCCGGAAGAAGGGCGGGCTGAAGCGAGCCAGGTCCCATCCGCCCGAGGCATTGCGCTCGAAGGGGTAATAGACCGGCTCGTTCTTGTTGTAGGCATAGTCCTTGGGAAAGACGCACATGCGCAGCTTGTTGGAGGGCGAGTCCTTCAGGGTGCGCAGGGTCTGCTCCTCGAGGGCGTCGCCCTGGTGTACCCAGGCGTAGCAGGTGGTGCCGATGGGGAAATAGGGCGAGCCGTCGGCGTAGGCAAAGTGATAGGTGCCCCTCACGTAGACCGGCCCATGGTTGCCGGCCGTCGGCTCGATGCAGACGAGCTCTCCCATGTGGCCATCGAGCTCGGAGGCGTTGCTGCGCGTGACGTAGCGCCAGGTCCCCAATGTATCGGGCATGAAGCGGATGCGGTAGGTGCCCTCGCCATCGTAAAACCCGTCGACCGACACGGTGCGGTGCCGGTGAGTGAACTCGGCGCTCAGGCTCACATCGAGGAAGGGGTTGCCGTGCTGCGGACCCTGAAGGGTGATTTCGTGGATTCCCCAGCGCTCAACGAGCGGCGTCTGCTGCGTCATGGTATCTGTGCCTCCGGGTCTGGGCGGTCAGCCAAGAGGGCCGCGTGGGGGCCACCGATGGCCGAATGGCAGCGTCCACGGTGGGCCAGGACCGTCACCTGGTGCCCGCTGTGCCTCAGGCCGGCCCGCCGCAGGCGGCGCCGAAGGTGTGCTGCAGGGCTGGGGTAGGGCACGCGAGCACAAGTAGGGTATCATGAGATGGGGCGGATGTCAATAGGGTAGTGCAGTGCATGTGTTCAGGCTCGTGTTCGGCGCATGGCGCGCAGGTACACCGGTGGGAGCCGCGCCCATCAGGATCGGCCTTACGTCGGCTTGCGGAGGCGCCACCCCAGGGGCGTTCCCCTCGAGTCCGGCCTCCTTTGGGGCGCAACCCTCAGAGTCCGGTGGGATGGCGCCCAACGCCCCTGTGTCTGCGAACCCCCTCTCCCTGTGCCCCTGCCCCAGGCCACTTGTGGGTAATGGATAGCTCCGCCTGGGGGAGGGGGAACATATTGCAGGGTGTTTCGGGCTCCGCTGGCGCGCC
>JAIMBM010000236.1 GCA_023511475.1 Anaerolineae bacterium | reverse complement strand
CTATAGCACGACTCGGGCTGGTTATCAACGCGCACCCGGGCCGCTCCGCAAGCCAGAGGTCCACGGCTGCGAATCTGCGCATTGTGGGTTGCCGGGTGAGGACACCTTCGGGGCAGGGTTGTCTTTACTGCTGATGCACAGACTCCTACCCCCGATGCCGCCTCCCCAAAATCTGCCTGGAGGCCGACTTAGAGGGGGCCCATTATCTATGGGGTATTGGGCAGCGGGAGCGCGCTGCGCGCCCCCGCCGCCAAACACCCCATGTCAGGTATCTGCCCTTCCCAGGCGGAGACCGCGGCGTCCGCCTGGCAGGGGATGGGGGGATACCCCCGCTTTGCTCACAGAGATGCGCCTGCACTGCTGGGCCTGTTGCCAATACCCCCTCGCCCCCACGCGGCGCCTTCGCGCGGAGGCAATGCCGTTGGCAGCCAGCCTCCACAGGAGCAGGCACAAAAAGAGGCCTCCCCGGCCAGACGCCGCCGGGGAGGCCCCCCTGCCGAAACGTGTGCGAGACCGTCTCAGGGCCAGCGTGACCGTATTGCACGCAGTCGCAGGGTAAGCGCAAGGAACACGGCCACGAGCATTCCGCTCGCTACCGCCCATGCCCGCCACGGATACGCTGCCAACCCCGGCGCGGCGGGCCTCTCCTGCCCGTAGCGCTCCGCCGGCACGTGCCCGGGCTCCTCCTGCGGCTGAGCAGGGGTAGCAGCCACCGGTACCTCCCTGTCGCCTGCTGTCGCGGCCGTGTCCGTAGGGGCCGGCGCTGCCAGGGCGGCGATACCCGGCGCCGACGTCTCCACGGGTAGCTCTCCCGCCCCCGGCGGTGCTGCAGCCCTTCGCGCCAGCTCCTCCGCAGTCAGGGTCGGCTCGAGGGCTTCCGATGCCTCGCCCCCCAGACCAGGGGCTTCGGGGGTCGCAGCCGGTGCGAGCTTCTCTCCCCGTGTCGGAGGGGTCTCTTGGCCTAGCTCGCGCGGTGTCGTCAGCTCCCCGTCCAACCCCACCGCCGGTGCCTCAGGCGCGGCCATCAGGGCAGCCGGCTCGGCCTCGGCAAACGCCGGTGCCCGACCTGCGTGGCGCATCGTGAGCGCGCTCCCTGTGAGCGTTACTACCAGCAGAGCCGCCGCCACTCCGGTGGCGGTGCGCAGCGCCGTGTAGGCCCACGGACGCATCCAGAATGGCACCGAAGGGACCGGCGTCGTCGGGGAAATCTGGAAGGACCGCGGCGCCCTCACCTGCGGCAGGGCGCGCACCAACGCTATAGTGCGCTCGAGCGCTCGGAGGTCCCGCTGACACTCCTCGCACTCCGCAAGGTGGCACCTGACGCGCTCCTCCTCCTGCGGCGATAGCTGCCCGTCCAGCAACGCCGACAGGTTCTCCTGGCAGTAGCCGTGCCCGGCATCCCTCACACGCCCGATCAAGCGCAACATGTAACTCTCGTCTTCCTCACCCGTAACCTTCCGCCGGTCCCATCAGTAAGACGCCATCAGACGGCCCGGGGTTCCCGAACATGGCCCAAAAAGTCCCGCAGCCGTGCCCGTGCCCGGCTCAGCCGCGACTTGACGGTGCCCAGCGCAATCCCTGTTGTCTCGGCGATCTCCTCGTAGCTGAGCCCCTGCACATCCGACAGCACCAGCACGATCCGCTGGTCCAGGGGCAGCCTGGCAATGCCTGCCTGCAATACCTGGGCCAGCTCCCCCCTCAAGATCGCCTCCTCTGGACTCTCGCCATGGTCCGCCAGCGCCGAGGCATAGTCGGGGTCCTCAGCGAGGTCATCAAGCGAGGTCTGCTGCCGGCGCTTGCGCAGGCGGAGCTGGTCGTAGCACGAGTTGGTGACAATCCGCAACAGCCAGAGCTTGAACGAGCCACCGCGGAAGGCCGGCAGTGCCCGGTACGCTGCCAGGAACGCGTCCTGCGTTGCATCCGCCGCGGCCTCAGCCTCGCCCAGCACGCGGTACGCAACGTTGAAGGCCATATCCTGGTAGATACGGACCAGCGTATTGAAGGCGTGAGGGTCCCCTGCGCGAGCAGAAGCGAGCAGGGTCTGTTCATCCATGAGTGTCAGGCCTTCCACCAAGACGCAGACCATCCCGGCCTGCCGGGGCCGCCCGGAACGGGCACTTGACGAAGTCCCTATCTTGGCCTATACTCACGACGGTATGAGCCGAAGTGGCGGAACGGTATACGCGGCGGTCTCAAAAACCGCTGGAGGCAGACTCCTTGTGGGTTCGAATCCCACCTTCGGCATCACAGTATATAGTACGACAGGATAATCTGGCAAACCACCAACGCGTACTCAAGTCGTTCCGGACCACCCTCCCGCAGGCTCCACACTGGCGTCCTTACCTGACTCCGAGCGCCCGTGGCCCGCGGCAGGGTTCGGGCAGGAACTTTGCGCCAACTGTCGCCAATGGCGGCCTACGCAGGGCTAGCCCGTACCGGGCTCAGCCCTCGTTCTTTGCCCGGCTCGGAGACCTTGACGCCAGCACTTTCCCGCAAGGGTCGCCCCGCCGGACCCGTTAGAGCAGGAGGTTATACATGCCACTCGTCACTAGCAAACCCGTACTTGAGGAAGCTCTCCGCAGGCACTTTGCCGTGGGGGCGTTCAACGCCAACAACATGGAGCAGGTGCAGGCCATCGTTGAGGTCGCCCAAGAGGAGCGCGCTCCTGTGATCCTGCAGGTGAGCCAGGGCGCCATCCGGTATGCAGGCATGGAGTTCGCCGCCGGGCTGGTCAAGATCGCGGCCAGCCTCGTGAGCGTGCCTGTAGTGCTGCATCTCGACCATGGCACGGACTTTGAGCAGAACGTGCTCTGCCTGCGCGCCGGCTTCACGTCGCTGATGTACGATGGCTCGAAGCGACCCTTCGAGGAGAATGTGGCCACGACCCGGCGGATCGTCGAGATCGCCCACATTGTCGGCATCCCTGTCGAGGCCGAGCTGGGCCAGGTCCTCAAAGTGACCGACAAGGTCACGCAGGATGATGTGATCGCGGCCATGACCGATCCCGACCAGGCGGAAGAGTTCGTGCGGCGAACCAACTGCGACTCCCTCGCCGTTGCCTGTGGATCGGTGCACGCTATGACCGCCCGCGAGGCCACTCTCGACATCGATCGCCTCAAGGCCATCCGCGCGCAGGTCTCGATCCCCCTCGTGCTCCACGGGTCCTCAGGGGTCAGGCACGAGAGCATCCTCGAGGCCATCGAGAATGGCATCGCCAAGGTCAATGTGGCCACGGCGCTCAACCAGGCCCTCATCGCCGGCATCCGTCGCGCGGTCGCCGAGCTCCCCGACGAGACCGATCCGCGCAAGATCATCGGCGTCGGGCGCGATGAGGTCAAAGAGGCCGTACGGGAGAAGATCCGCCTCTTTGGCAGCGCCGGGACCATCGACTCGACCGGCGGGTTCACCAGCCCGAAGAGGCAGTTCCGCAGCGCCGATCTCGGCGAGATAGAGTAGGCCGCAGCGGCCGCGGTACCATCGCCGGGCAGCACCTCGGCGCCGTCCGACGATGGCAGTCAGGGTATCAGGAGGTCTTCATATGACAAGAATCGGAGTGTTGACAGGCGGCGGGGACGTCCCTGGCCTCAACGCGGCGATTCGGGCCGTGACTCGCCGCAGCCTCGAGTACGGCTTTGACGTGTATGGCATCCGCAATGGCTGGGCCGGGCTGGTCGAGGGTCAGGTCGAGCCGCTGAGCATGAGGAGTGTGTCGGGCATCCTGCACGTTGGCGGCACGATGCTCGGCTCGTCCCGCACGAACCCATTCAAGCGGCCGGACGATCTCGAGAAGACCCTCAACACGATCAGGGCACTGCAGCTCGACGCCGTCGTCGCCATCGGCGGCGAGGACACGCTGGGCGTAGCCGAGCGCCTGTACCGAGAGCACAGCGTGCCGGTGGCCGGAGTGCCCAAGACGATGGATAACGACGTCTGGGGCACCGATTACTGCATCGGGTTCGACACGGCGGTGACCACGGTTAGCGAGGCACTCGACAAGCTGCATACGACGGCGAGCGCCCACCACCGGTGCCTGGTCGTTGAGGTCATGGGCCGTCACGCCGGCTGGG
This sequence comes from Anaerolineae bacterium, assembly GCA_023511475.1. Taxonomy (GTDB): domain Bacteria; phylum Chloroflexota; class Anaerolineae; order SpSt-313; family SpSt-313; genus SpSt-313. The sequence goes on along the minus strand of JAIMBM010000236.1, from coordinate 1,594 downwards.
TGGCGACGGTTGGCGGCCTCGCCGGCGGCGCCGACTTTATTGTCATCCCCGAGGTCCCCTGCACTATTGCCCGCATGTGTGAGCACCTGCGCCGCCGCTACGCGATGGGCAAGCGCTTCAGCATCATCGTGGTGGCCGAAGGCGCCGAGTTCGGCGATCTCGCGACCAGCGAGGACCTCGGCGAGAAGGACGCGTTCGGCCACGTTCGGCTCGACCGCCGCGGGCTCGCCGAGACGGTCGCCCGGGAAGTCGAGCGCCTGACAGGCTTTGAGACCCGCTCGGTAGTCCTCGGGCACCTCCAGCGCGGCGGCTCGCCGACGGTCTTTGACCGGGTGCTGGCCACGCGCCTGGGTGTCCGGGCAGCGGACATGGTCAAGGAGGGCAAGTTCGGCTATATGGCGGCGCTGCAGGGGAACCAGATCGTCGATGTGCCACTGAGCGAAGCCATGTCCAAGATGAAGACGGTCGATCCGGCCCTCTACCAGCTGGCGGAGGTATTCTACTAGAGGCCGCGTGACCCCGTACCTGCGGGCGCATGGTTACGAGCAAAGAGGGGCTCCCCGAACCAGGTTTGCGGGAGCCCCCTCTCTAGTCATACGGCCTCACCGGAGAGAGGGTACCGGAGGAAGCCACACCCTCCGCTCCTCGGAACTGGAGGCCGTGCCTGTGGATCCCCTCACGGCGCCGGGGCCAGAGTGAAGGCCCCCACGCGCGCCTCGAGCACCGCCTCGTGCTCATAGGGGAGCGGGTGGTAGCGACCCTCTCGCCATGCGCCGATCCTATCACCATAGTGAGGGCTCACCGGGTTGCCGGACTGGCCCGTCGCCAGTGTGGACAGTGCCTCGCCCCTGCCGAGGTCCACAATCAGACGATAGGCGGGCAGGCTGCCCACAACCATGCGCCTTCCATAGAGCGGCTGTGTTACGCTGACGCACTCCGTGGCGCCGCTCGCCCGCATCGCTCCCCTGTTGAGCAGTATCGTCAGGGGCCACCGCTCCCCCAGCGGATGCCGGAAGCTCACATGGTGCACCCGGCCCCAGTTCCACTCGTAGGGCAGGTCGCCGAAACGTCGGCCGAGCCAGTCCAGCCCCTCCGCCAGGCTCTCCGCGACGATCCGGTCCCGATCTTCTGGCTCGAGAGTGCTCAGGTCGTCGAACCAGGGGCTGGCAGGCTGCCGCGCCAGTTCCTCCATGGCACTGCGGTGCTCCGGGAACCACTGGAGGTAGCTATCAACCAGTCCCGGGCCGAGCTCATCGTCCAGAGTCCTGTGGACCAGCCGCCAGTAAACGACCTCATAGATGCCCGCACCTACGCTCCCGGCATCGTACCTGAGGTCCCAGTTGCGGAGGTAGGGCATCGACCGCTGCTGGATCCAATCCGCAGGCGGATGCGAGAGGAGGAGCGAGAGCAGCGGCCGCAGGTGCTGAACCCGGGAGAACCGGTGATCTCGTTGGGGAACGCGGCGGCGGAGGGTCCGGCGGGCGACGCAAGGGGCCCGGAGACCGATGCCGCCGCCAGGGTGGCGGCCCTGGCGCGTGAAACGGAACAGACGGGCTAAGCCCGCCCGGACGAAAAAGTCCCGGTCAATCCCAGC
>JAIMBM010000235.1 GCA_023511475.1 Anaerolineae bacterium | reverse complement strand
CTGCTAGGCCATGGCCGGGTCCGGCCACTCCGGCAATCGAGGCCTTGCCCCCCCGCGGACCGGCCTTCGGTCTACTGGCTCTCGAGCGAGGCAGAGGAGAACGCGATGGCTCGAATGAGCCGCATGGCTCGCCGCAATGAGCGCAACGGAATACTGTTCGTATCGCCGTGGCTGATAGGCTTTGCGGTATTCATCGCCTACCCGCTTCTAGCATCCCTGAGGAACAGCTTTACCAACCTGACCATGCTCAAGGCGCCGAGGTTTGTGGGCCTGGCCAACTACTACGAGCTGCTCTTCAGGGATGAGCTGTTCAAGATATCGCTGTTCAACACCCTGTACTATGTGGCGCTGGCCGTCCCGCTGGGGACGATCTTCAGCCTCGCCTTTGCGGTTCTGTTGAACCAGAAGCTTCCGGGGATCTCGCTCTTTCGCACCATCTACTACCTGCCGACGATCGTCCCGGCAGTTGCCTCGGCCATCATCTGGGTCATGTTGCTCAACCCGCAGTTCGGCATCGTCAACTCGATCATCCGCGCGGTCGGGCTGAGGGCGCCCGGGTGGCTCGGTGACCCCAACTGGTCCAAACCCGCTCTGGTCATGATGAGCCTGTGGGGGACGGGGAGCACCATCATCATCTACCTGGCTGCACTCCAGGACGTGCCGGAGCATCTGGTCGAGGCTGCGGTACTGGATGGTGCAAATGCGTGGGACCGCTTTGTCAATGTCACGGTGCCGATGATCAGCCCGGCGATGCTCTTCAACGTGATCATGGGGCTGATCGGCGGCTTCCAGTACTTTACGCAGGCCTATGTGATGACTCAGGGTGGCCCGCTGCACTCCACGCTGTTCTACGCCCTGTACCTGTACCGGAATGCATTCCAGTATCTCAAGATGGGCTACGCCTGCGCGATGGCCTGGTTGCTCTTCCTGATCACACTGGCTTGCACCGTCATCGTGATGCGGACCTCAGCGAGGGTCGTGTACTATGGCGGAGAGTAGAGGCCTGGCATCGGTGTCTGATCGGACGGCCCGCAAACGCCCATTGAGCGCAGCAGTCGAGCTACAGCGGACCAGAGCGCGGCGGATACGACGGGCCCGAGAGATCGGCGGCAGAGTCGTCGTGTTTCTCCTGCTGTGCCTCTTTGGCTTTGTGTTCGCCTTGCCGCTCTACTGGATGCTGATCACGTCGCTCAAGACCGATCCGCAGATCTTTGTCTTCCCGCCGGTCTGGTGGCCGAACCCCATCAAGTGGCAGAACTATGTGCGGGCTGTGACCGTCTTTCCCTTCCCCCTGTACGCCCGGAACACACTGACCATTTGCATCCTCTCGATGCTCGGGCAGACGATCTCCTCTTCCCTGTGCGCCTATGGGTTTGCGCGCATCCAGTGGCGGCTGCGGGAGCCGCTCTTCATCCTCGTGCTCAGCACGATGATGCTGCCGTATCAGGTCACGCAGATCCCGCTGTACATCGTCTTCCGCCGCCTCGGCTGGATCAACACGCTGCGCCCCCTGATCGTGCCCAACTTTTTCGGGCACGCCTACAACATCTTTCTGTTCCGCCAGTTCTTCCGTACTATCCCCAACGAGCTGAGCGACACCGCACGGATCGACGGCTGCAACGAGCTGGGCATCTACTGGCGGATCATCCTGCCGCTGTCGCGGCCCGTCATTGCTACCGTAGCCCTCTTCGATTTCCTGTACAACTGGAACGACTTTCAGGGGCCTCTGATCTATCTACAGGATGAGGCCAAGTACACGCTGTCGCTGGGCCTGCAGAGCTTTGGCGGGGTCTACAGCCGCAACCTGGAGCCGGGCACGCTGATGGCTGCAGCAGCAATCGTGGTACTTCCGGCCATCCTCATCTTCTTCCTGGCACAGCGGACCTTCATCCAGGGTATCACACTCACGGGCATCAAGGGCTGATCGCGGGGGAGCGCCAAGAGACGCACTCTTTGGGCTTGCTCCCTACTCCCTCTCCAGCGCCATGAGCGCCTCCGCCGTCGCCATGGCGAGGTCCCAGACCTGCCCTGAATCCTCATAGCTCCACCAGGCGGCGAGGACGGCTTGCGTGAGGGCCCAGCCCACAAGGCGCTCGCGCTCGCAGCCGAGGGCCTCTGCGAGCTGGGCTATGCGCCGGGCGAGGAGGCGACGCGTCTCCACGGGCTCCGGTGGCTCGGGCAGGTGATTGCGGATGAGGGCCCCGGCCTCGTAGATCGGCTCCCCGGCCACTCCCTTCGGGTCGATGGCCAGCCACGGCTCCCGCTCCGTCCGGACGATGTTCCAGTGGTGCAGGTCGCCGTGGAGGAGGACCGGCTCGGCCGCCGACTGCAGGAGCCCGGCGAAGAGCCGCTCGGCGCGGTCGACGAGGGGCTCGGGGAAGGGGCCGGTGCCGCCGCCGAAGCACGCCCGCAGCCGCACGAGGCCTTCGCCCCACTCCGCCACCGTTGGGAAGGGGTGCTCTGGCGGCAGCGGCCGCCACAGGCGCTTCATGACCTCCGCGGCGATGGCGGTCGCCTGGGAGTCGTCGATGTCGGCGAGCGGAGTGCCCGGGCGGATGCGCTCGATGAGGAGCGCGCCCTCGGCAGCATCGGCCCGCAGGAGCCGCGCGGCGCAGCGGCCGTCGTACAGCCGCAGCGCCTCTATCTCGGCCACGAGCTCCCGGCTGGGGAGGGCCAGCTTGAGCACCGCCTCGGTGCCATCGGCGCAGAGCGCAGGCGCCACATAGGCTGCGGAGAGCTCCGCGAAGGGCGAAAGGGCCTGGAACGCCCAACGTCGCTCGAGCGCCGCGATCTGGGCGGGGAGGCGCTGCAGCCAGCCTAAGCCTTGTTCTCCGTATAGTGTGACGATGGTGCGGGCCAGTTGGTCTGGTACAGGCATCTGTGGCATCGGCCTTTCGTGTCAGGGGATACTGACAGCGATGGACGGTGTTGTCGGTCGCGGCGTTCAGTGCCCTACCCCCTCGCCCCCTCCCCGAGAGACAGTTGGACATGTAGGAGCGCACCAGGGCGCGCCCCCACACCTCAATCGTCCGGGACAGGTGACCGCCCTCTCACCGATGTGAACCCGCTCGCCCTGCAGGTCGCAGTACAGCTCGCCGCCCCACGCCGGGACGGCCGCGCCGTGGGGCGCTCCCTGCCGAGGCGCTCGGCCCAATAGAGCGCCAGTGTGCGGTGAGTTGGGCCGATCACGGCGTCCTCTGGGATGCCCGCCGCAGGGGCGAAAAAGCGCGAGAAAGCCCGCGTCTGCCCCGATGGGGCTTGCCGCAGGGCTGGCGCGAGCACATCCTAGCCGGCAAAGAGCACGTCAAGAAAGTCGCCCAGATTGTCCTTCCCTTCCAGCATGCGCAGGTTGTAGACCTCGGTGTACCCGCAGTTGCGGCAGGACACAAAGGCGTAGCGGTAGGGCTGTATCTCGAGGAGGCGCGAGAGCCCGGTGCCCGACATGGCCAGGCGCTCGACGTGCGCACCCTTCTGGTGGCACCGCGCGCAGACAAAGGCCTGGGCAAGCTGATCCTCGATTCGTGGCATTGCTCTCCTCTCTTTGGCGGGCGCCTCCACCCCCGTCTCCCCCTCGCCCCAGGCGGACGCTGCGGCGCCCGCCTGGGGCAGGGGAGACGGGGGTTCGCAGCGGCTGGTGCGCCTGCCAGGGCAGCTGACGCCTGTGGCCATGGCGGCGTTGTGGCTTGTGCGCCACCCGGCCGCACATCACCCTCAGGCCATCTCGATCCTGAGGCGCTCCGCCTCAGGTATCTGCACCACCGTGCAGTCTCTGGCGTAGGTGCGCTCCGGCAGCACGATCAGCACGTTGGCCGGGGCGTCGCCGGTCGTAAAGGGCGCGTGGTGCCAGACGCCGGGCCGGAGCACGGCGACGGTGCCCCGGGGCACGCGGAAGGCCCGGAAGCGCGGCAGGGGCACGGGGTCGCCGGGCGGCGTGGCCGGGCCGACGTGGATCACGACGTCCCGGTCGAGGGGAAGGATGCCCTCGCCGGTCGCGGTGTGGTACTCGGTGACGTCGATGATCGGCTCTCGTGGCTCCACGCGACAGGTGGAGAAGGAGGCGATCCCGGCGCCGCCGAGGTCGAGCTGGGCGAGGTCGCGGAAGAACTCGATGGGTCTGGCGCCGATCTTCTCGCCGATGGGGTCGATGAGCTGGGCGTAGAAGCCAAAGGGCCAGAAGGCCTCTCGAGTCAACGTTTCGGCCTTGATGGTTCTCATGGTCTCCTCCTGTCTGCGGGCGAGGGGCGCGGATTGTACGCAGCGTGACTATCATACGCCGGGACCTGCCTCCCTGCAAACGGGGCCGTCCCGGGGTTGAGCAGCGCGATTTGCGCGCTGAGCGAAAAGCCCCTATAATGCGGACCTTGTCGGGACCCGATCCTCTTCCCGACATCCGTATGGCCTGATCCGATAGCGTCGCCGCCCGCCAACGCTCCGCCGTCGGCCGTTGGCCACGCTTCCGGGGTGTGGAGCCGGTGGATCATTTCCATACGCCCATTGCAGCCCGAGCCTCCGCAGGCCCCGCGCCGGTACCGGCCTGCCTCTCCGCCTCTGTTGCCTCGCTACGAGTCCGCCTTCTCCCCGTGAGAGAGCATCCCGTTTCGCCACGCCGGTCAGGCCCGGCATTGGTGCGGCCGGCCGGGGGCTGCTGCCTGCACCGGCCGGCGTCCAGCATCCCCGGGCACCGAAAGGAGTCCACGCATGGCCAAGCTCTCCCGTCGTTGCCTGCCTGCGCGGCTGCGCCTCGCCGCCTGTCTCTTGGCGGTGGCCCTGATGCTCGCCCCTCTGCCCGTCCGCGCGGCCTGGCCCTTCTTTGAGATTGCCAACCCGGGGCTCATAGGGTACGCCTATGCTGCTGCCGCCTGGGGCGATGTCGACGGTGACGGCGACCTCGACGTCGTCATCGCCGGGCGGCCGTACGGGTCAGGCACCGGCCACACGACGCGGGTCTACCTGAACGACGGCCGCGGGACCTTTGCCGCGAGCGGGATCGCCCTTCCCGGCTACTCCAGCGGCGCCGCCGCCTGGGGAGACTATGACGGCGATGGCGACCTCGACCTCGCCCTCTGCGGGCAGACCGACGCCGGGCGCGCCACCAACGTGTATCGCAACACCGGCGCGACCCTCGAGGACTCGGGCGCCAACCTCGTCGGCGTCGACGGGGGGTCGCTGGCCTGGGGCGATGCCGATGGCGATGGGGATCTCGACCTCCTCGTCACCGGCTGCCCCGATGGCACCTGCAGCGCGCCTGTCAGCGTGGTCTACCCCAATCAGGGAGGCACCTTCGGGGAAGCCGTCGCGCTTCCGGTGCAGATGGGCTACAGCGACGCCGCCTGGGGCGACTATGACAACGACGGCGACCTGGACATCGCCATCACCGGGCGGCTCGGCGGCTACGTCACCCCGCTCCTCCGCAACCAGGGCGGCCTCACCTTTGTGGACAGCGGAATCCGCCTGTTCTACGATGTCAGCGACGGGGCGCTTGCCTGGGGCGACCATGACGGCGACGGCGACCTGGACCTGCTCCTGTCCGGATACAACGCGTCGTTGGGAGGCGACTATTACTGCGTCTACCGGAACAGAGGCCCGACGGACTATTACCTGGCGGCCACGGGCTTTGGTGCGAAGGGAGGCTCCGCCGCCTGGGGCGACTATAACAACGATGGCCTGCCGGACTTTGCCC
>JAIMBM010000234.1 GCA_023511475.1 Anaerolineae bacterium | reverse complement strand
CCACAATTCTCTTAACGCTGCAAAAACACGCGCAATTGTTAAAGATTCTTGCCCCCTGTCCGCCCCTGAAGGGGGAAGGGGAGGGGGGTACTGCCTCGGTGAGAGGCTATACAGGCCATGGGCGCCCACACTCCCCGCCAGGTGACTTGTGGCCGATGAATAGCGGGCCGGCGCCGTAGCGCCTGCCCCGAGGAGGGGGCACCCCGCTTCGCGAAAGCAGGTTGGAGCGCCTGGGCGCCCGTCGTATAATAGCGGCGCTATCTGCGACTGGGCGTCTGAAGGTATCCGGAGGGGCACATGCAAGCACTCGTCAAGTACGCAACGGGGCCCGGCAACGTCGAGGTCCGGGAGATGCCCGAGCCCGAGCCGGGGCCCGGGCAGGTTCGCATCCGGGTCGAGGCAGCGGGCATCTGTGGCTCGGACCTGCACATCTACCACGGCGACATCAAGTTCCCGGTACGGCCCCCGGTAATCATGGGGCACGAGTTCGCAGGCCGCATCGACGCCCTCGGCCCCGGAGTCGAGGGGCTGGAGCCGGGGATGCCCGTGGTCTCGGAGACCTCGGCCTACATCTGCGGGAAGTGCGAGCCCTGCCGCACAGGACGATACAATCTGTGTCCCGAGAGGCTGATCCTCGGCTACGTGTACCACGGTTGCTTTGCCCCCTACATCTGCGTGGATGCCTTCAGGGTGTACCCGCTCCCGGCTGGGGTGAGCACGCTCGCCGCGGCGCTGTGCGAGCCGCTGGCGGTCGTCACCCATGCAGTGCTGGAGCAGGGGCACGTCCGTGCGACGGAGGTGGCCGTCGTCACCGGCCCGGGGGCCATCGGCCTGCTCACCGCTCAGGTGATCCGGGCGGCAGGTGCAACACCTGTGCTCTGCGGCGCGGAGGTTGACGGCTCACGGCTGGCCCTCGCGCAGGAACTGGGCATTCCCCATGTGCTCAACGTCGACCGCGAGGACGCCCCGGCGGCTATCGCCGGGCTGACCGGCGGGCGCGGCGCCGATGTGGTGTTTGAGTGTGCCGGAGCCGGCGCCGCCGCCCGGCTGGGGCTGAGGGTCGTGAAGCGCGGCGGCCGCTATGTACAGGTCGGGCTCTTTGGCCGGCCCATCGAGATCGACCTGGAGCTCCTCGCCTACAAAGAGATACAGGCCACGGGTGCCATCAGCTCGCACCGGGGCTCGTGGGAAAAGATGCTGGCGCTCTTGGGGAGCGGGCGGGTCCAAACCGAGCCGCTGATCAGCCACCGCTTCCCGCTCAGAGAGTGGAAGGACGCCTTTCGCATCTTTGAGGCCCGCGAGGGGATCAAGCTGGTCTTCCTGCCCGAATAACGGCTGGCCCCCGGCAGAGCCGGCCGAAGAGCGAGGTATTCCGTGCGCGTTGTGATGCTCTCAAAAGCCTGCATCGTCGGGGCCTATCAGCGCAAGCTAGAGGAGATGGCGGCGCTCCCCGACGTCGACCTTACCGTGCTTGTCCCTCCCTTTTGGCGGGAGGGCGGGCGGGAGCTGACGCTGGAGCGCGCCCACACGCGGGGCTACACGCTTGAGGTCCTGCCCATGATCCTCAACGGGCACTTTCACCTGCACTTTTACCCGACCCTGGCCCGCGAGCTGCGGCGTCTGCGTCCCGAGGTCTTCCACATCGACGAAGAGCCCTATAACCTCTCGACCTATCTCGCGCTGCGCCACGCGCAGGCCCTGGGCTGCCGCGCCCTGTTCTTCACCTGGCAGAACCTCCTCCGGCGCTATCCGCCGCCCTTCCGCAACATGGAGCGCTACGTCCTCCGGCATGCCAACTGGGCGCTGGTCGGCAATGAGGCGGCGGAAGCAGTGCTTCGCCAGAAGGGCTATCGCGGGCGGACAGCCCTCATCCCCCAGTTCGGCGTCGACCCCGAGATCTACCGTCCGCTGCCGGAGGTAGAGCGGCCGGGCACACCCTTTGTCGTCGGCTATGCGGGGCGCCTCGTACCGGCCAAGGGCGTCTTGCACCTGCTTGAGGCCCTCGCGGGCCTCGAGGGTGACTGGCGGCTCGAGATTGCCGGCTCGGGGCCGCTGCAAGAGGCGTTGGAGTCGCGGGCCCGGGAGCTCGGGGTCCGGGAGCGTGTGTCCTTCTCTGCTCACCTGCCGTCGCTGGAGATGCCGCGCTTCTACAACCGGCTGCACGCACTCGTGCTGCCATCGCTTACCATGAGCAACTGGCAGGAGCAGTTCGGGCGTGTGCTCATCGAGGCTATGGCCTGCGGGGTCCCGGTTGTCGGCTCGAGCTCTGGCGAGATCCCCAACGTTATCGGCGATGCCGGCCTGACCTTCCGGGAGGGGGATGTCGCGGCGCTCCGCCTCGCGCTGCAGCGCCTGTACGATTCGCCAGCCCTGAGAGAGGAGCTTGCCCGGCGCGGCCGACGGCGCGTGGAGGAGCGCTACACCCAGGCGAGAATCGCCGCGGCTACGGTCGAGGTGTACCGTCAGCTGCTGCGGCAGACTGAATGATCATGTACCAGGGGAGGCCAACCATGGAATGCAGACAGAAGGAGAACGACAGGCTCTGCACGTGCACCTATCCGGGGTGCCCCTACCACGGCATCTGCTGCCAGTGCATCGCCAATCACCGGCGACACGGGGAGCTACCCGCCTGCTACTTCCCGCCAGAGGTCGAGCGGACCTACGACCGCTCCATCGAGCGGTTCCTGCAGACGCGCAAGCGCGGCTAGAAGCAAAAGCCGGGCAGAGGAGGCGGCTCGCTCCCTCTGCCCGGCAGGAGTGCCTGCCCGGAAAGCCCCGTCTGCGGTGCCTACGGCCGCTTCAGCGCCTCGGCCACCCACGCGGCCATCTCGCGATCGTCCGGCACGCTCGGGTCCAGACTCACTGCCTTCCAGGAGTGCGCGGCCAGCCTGCCCGAGAGGTCAAAGGTGACCAGCAGGTCGCCGAGGACCCGCCCGGCATGGCCCGAGGAGGACTGGTCCGCATGCACGATGAGAGCGCCGGACGGCATCTCCAGCGGCTCGGGCAGGACGCCCTGCCCGCCGCTCACGATCAGGTCGATCCCCTGAACCTGCCCGGCGATGGCCTTGTTGGTCTCCAGGCCGGCATTCGATAGGAGCACAACGACACCGGCGCGCGACTGTGCCTCCAGCACGTACTTGCGCGCCGCGTCGAGGGCAGGGAGCGCGTAGAACTCGGCGTTCTCTTCGGGCACGGGTCCCGTGATGCCGATCAGCGCTACCCGGTGCCCGCCGATCTCCTTGATCAGGTAGGGCTGCGCCACGAGCTTGTTCGTGGACCTGTCGTACAGGTTCGCGGAGAGAAAGCTGAACCCCCTGGCCTCGCCGAGGCGCTTCAGAAGCTCCTCGCGGCCCAACAGCAGGTCCCTTGGCCCGAGCGCCACGGCGTCATAGCCCAGCCGGTTGAGAACCTCGACGCTCGTCTCGCCCCTGGTCCGCTCGGCAGGCTCGCTGACGTTCCCCAACTCGCCGATCAAACTGTTACCCGCATCCACCACCAGCACATTTCCGCCTTGCGCGCGGGCGGCCTTGATCTGGGTGGCCCGACGGGCCACTCCCCCCACGGGGTCCCTTCAGCCGCAGGGGCTGAGGTAGCCCCAGGTGTCGTTCGTGTGGATCAGGCGCAAGTTCAGCGGTTGTGAGGCGGCCGGCGGCTTCGGGCGGAAAAGCGCAAACAAGGCATCGGGTCCTCTGAAGGCCAGCAGGAGAAGCACCGCCCCGACCAGACCGAGCACAGCCCACGGTGCGGCCTGAGCCCCCACCCTGCGCGAGGAGCTTCCTCCTCGCCTGCGCCGCTCGACTTGGCTTGCCACGTTTTCCTCGCTCTCAGGAGACCGGAGAGGCCCACACATCAGTGGCCGCGAATCTAGCACCTTAGGGGGGCTATGTCAAATGGATGAGGGTCTCCGCCTGGCACAGAGTATGCTCGCTTCTCGCAGCATCCGGGCCCACCATCACCCGCACGGCTGCACCCCCACGCAGGGCCCTGCCGCGGAGGAATGGTCCCCTTGGCCAGCGAGCCCCTCAGCATATCAAGCGTGCGCTCTCAGATCGTCGGCGTGGACCAGCGAGTACCCCTGCTCGACGGCTCCGAGCGACCCTACATCAACCTGGACAACGCCGCGAGCACGCCGGCCTTGCGCCCGGTCGCGGAGGTCGTCAACGCATTCCTGCCCTGGTACTCCAGCGTGCACCGCGGGGCAGGCTTCAAATCCCGGCTCTCCACCCGGGCGTATGAGAGCGCCCGCGAGGCTGTGCTGCGCTTCCTGAGCGCAGACCCCGACGAATATGTCGTCATCTTTGGCCGCAATACCACCGAGGCCATCAACAAGCTGGCGCGGCGTTTCCCCTTCGCGGAAGGGGATGTGGTGCTCCTCTCGCTGATGGAGCACCACTCCAACGACCTGCCCTGGCGCGGACGCGCCCGCATCGAGCGCATCCGGGTCACCGACGAGGGCGAGCTGGATGAGGACCACTTTGACCACCTCCTCCGGCGCTATGCCGGGCGCGTGCGGCTTCTGGTCATCAGTGGCGCCTCGAACGTCACTGGCTATGTGAACCCTATCTACCGGCTGGCGATGAAGGTGCACGAGGTCGGCGGTCAGATCCTGGTCGACGCCGCGCAGCTCGCACCGCACCGCAGGATCGTCATGGGCCGGCTGGACGACCCGGCACACCTGGACTATGTGGCGCTCTCCGCTCACAAGATGTACGCCCCTTTTGGCACCGGCGCGCTGGTCGGCCGCCGGGACACCTTTGCCGACGGCAGCCCCGACATCGTCGGTGGGGGTGCCATCTCGCTGGTCACCGTCCACGATGTGGCCTGGGCGCCACCGCCGTACAAAGAGGAAGCCGGGAGCCCCAACGTGGTCGGCGCCGTGGCCCTCGCCGAGGCGGTGCGCTCTCTGGAAGCGATCGGCATGGACGCGATCGCCGAGCACGAGGCAGCGCTCACCTGCCATGCCCTCAAGCGGCTGAGGGAGATCGATGGCCTGGTGCTCTATGGCGATCAGCGACCAGAGTGCTCCGCGGCGCGCGTCGGCGTCATTTCCCTGCGCATTCCACCGGTTGAGGATGGCAAGGTTGCCGCCATCCTCGCCTGCGAGGCGGGAATCGGCGTCCGCCATGGCTGCTTCTGCGCCCAACCGTACGTCTTTCACCTGCTGGGCCTGAAGCGGGAGGAGATCGCCCGCTTTGCCGAGGCAGCCGCGCGCGGCGCGCGCCATCCGGCGCCGGGGCTGGTGCGCCTCAGCCTCGGCTGCTACAACACGGTCGAAGAGATCGACGCCACCATCGAAGCCCTGGCGCGAGTGGCCCGTGGCGAGTACAACGGGCGCTACCGGGCCGACGCCGAGGGGGAGTACTACCCCGAGGGGTACGAGGTCCAGTGGGAGAGATACTTCCGCCTGTAGCCCCGCGGGAGTGGCCGAATTTTAAGGTTCGCCCCACGGATTTCAATCCGGCACATATTGATTTTTGCAAGACTGTAGTGTATAATACAGGGCACCAAAGCTGAGCACAGTCTGCGGGTCCCTTCTCTTCCGCATGTGCTCCGACACAGAATGGCCAGCTGTTGTGGCCTTCGTGTCCCCTCTGAAACGCGGCACCCTTGGGCTGAGCGGAGCTCAGCCGCTGCCAGGCTCACTGGAGGAGCGGCACCTCCAGGCTGGCCGACAGACCTGGCAGAGACGGTCTCC
>JAIMBM010000233.1 GCA_023511475.1 Anaerolineae bacterium | reverse complement strand
GCCTGTGATGCGGCCGCAGCCCGCTGGGTGTGGGCCGACCGCCCCACCGATCGCCGGCCGCCGCTGGACATTGCCGGCACGCACGACTACCTCACCGAGATCCACCCGCAGGCCGAGGCCTTCGTGCGCACCGTGGGTGAGCGGCTGCGCCGCGGCGCAGCATTTTTCATCGATTACGGCTTTCCCGAGCACGAGTACTACCATCCCCAGCGCGCCATGGGCACGCTGGTGTGCCACCGGGCGCACCGCACGGACGCCGACCCGCTGGTCGATGTCGGGAGCAAGGACATCACCGCCCATGTCAATTTCACCGGCATCGCGCTGGCGGCGCAAGAGGCCGGGCTGGAGGTGTTGGGCTACACCAGCCAGGGGCGGTTCTTGCTCAACGCCGGGCTGCTCGGGGACGGTTGGGACGCGCTGCCCGTGGCCGAGCGGGCCATGGCCCTGAAGCTAGTGCACGAGCACGAGATGGGCGAGCTGTTCAAGGTCATCGGCCTGGCGCCGCCCGCCAGCAGCCGGGGGTGGGTGCCGCTGGGTTTTGCGCACGGCGATCGCACGCACACCCTTTGAGGGGAGGCACCATGACCCGCTGGATGATCGTGATTTTTCTGGCGCTGGTGCTCATCAGCTGGATGACGCCGCTGTTGCGCCGTTTGGGCTTGGGTCGCCTGCCGGGGGATTTGCATTTCCGCTGGTTCGGGCGGGAATGGTTCATTCCGCTGACCAGCACCATCCTGCTCAGCCTGCTTGCTTCGGCCATTGCACGCTGGGTTTGAGCCTGGGCGCGGGGTTTGAGTGCGGGCGCGGGCTGTCGGTACCCGTGTGGGTATGCCTTGAAAATGGCCGCCAGCGTCGCCACCCGAAAACGGCGACGACGCATGCTCTGAACAGGCAGAGCGGCCGGCTGTTAACCGGTTGGTTCGAGGTTCGAGTCCTCGCCGAGGAGCCTGTGCACAGTACACAGTATGGAGCCTCCGATGCCAGTCATGGCACGGAGGCTCTTTTCGTTCGGCGGCGCTGCCAGGCATTCCGCAGTTTGCTCAGTGGCCGGAGTCCTGCCCCCGACCAGACAGGAGTAGTACTCCACGCGTGCTACCCGGGGGCGATGGCCATCGCGCCCGCTCGCACTCAGGCGCCAGACCATCATTCACTGGCAGGAGGGCTCTTCGCCGCGGTCTCGCGTCAGGTTCGGTCTCACAGCGTCTTCACCCAGCAGCTCTGGGTAGAGACCTTGCGGAAGCCAAAGGAGAGATAGAAGGGCTGCTCGGAGCCGACGTAGGCGACGGTGGCGCCTTCCGCGGCGCAACGCCGGATCCCCTCCAGCACCGCTGCTCGGCCCAACCCGAGACGGCGATGGTCCGGGTCGGTCGCCACGGGCTCGACGTAGGCAAAGCGGTTCGTGGCGTCGTACCACGTGCCGCAGTACGAAACGAAATCGCCGCCGGGCGCCTCGACCACGATGGTCAGGTCCTTGCGGTAGTGCGGACCCGACTGCATCCTCCGTCGTCCTTCGATGTCCTCTTCCGGCGGCTCGCCGGGATGGTTAAAGCCGCGCCAGAGCACCCGGTTGATCTTGTGCAGATCATTCTCGTCGGCCAGGCTTTTCAGCCTGTAGCCGGCGGGCAGCACGATGGTGGGGAAAGGCGAGGGGATGTCGAACTGCGACAGAGGCCGGTGCTGCTCCGGCTCCGGCCGGTACCCGCGGGAGACCACTTCGTCCGTAAAGGGCCGATCGAAATCGTAGACGTAGAGCCTCAGGCGCTTTCGTCCGTCAAGCCCTGCCGCGCTGAGGTGCGCCTCGGCATAGTCGAGCATCTCGGGCTTGAGCCACGCATAGTCCGGATGTGTGTGGAGAAAAGCGTCGCCGAGGCGCGACTCGTAGGTCGCAGCGGCGACCAGCTCCCCCTCCTCCTCCCACAGGCCGATCTCGCCAATGACCGTCTCATCAAAGGAGGGATGAGTGTAGGCATACTCCCACTCCGCCTGGAGCCAGTTCCCGTCGCGGTTGCCGGGCTGGTAGTGGCGGGTGAGGAACTCGCTGATGAGATGGAAATCCCGTGGACCGCCGTAGCGGCGCCGTCGGATGGCCATGGACTCGTCCCCTTCCTGGGCGTGCGGAGCGCAAACGGGGTGCGCGGGAGGAGTGTACATCCGAAGCGCGGGGCCGTCAATCGAGCGAGGCACGGTCGAAAGCGCTCAGATGCGCGAAGCCCCCACTTGTGCTACAATGCTCCCACACCGTCGGACGCGGCCGGCCGTCTGCCTCAGCCCGCGCGCTCGAACAGCCACAGGAACAAGTGCCCATGCGCAGCCTCAACGGCCCTCACCTTTGTGGACCTGCTGCGGCTGGTCGGTGCGGCCGTCATGCTCCTCTTCCCTGATCGGCACCTTGCACTATCCAACACACGCTGGAATCGGCTCTGAAAGGTCGGACTGCGCTCGCCATCGCCCACCGGCTGAACACCACCCGCAACGCCGACCGGAACATCGCGCTTGAGGATGGCTGCATCAAGGAAGTGGGCAGCCACGAGGAGTTCCTCGGCCACGACGGCCTCTACAGCCAGCTCTGCCGCCGCCAGCTCCGGCTGGATGTGGGGGAGTGACCGGATTCGGCCATCTTCCAGCCACGCGTCGGCGGGGCGCCCAGCCCAGCACGGTAGCTCTCCTGCCGCGAGGGTGCCGGTAACAGCCGGCTCATCTGCTTCGCCAGCACCCCCTTTCCTGGCTCATACCGGACAGATGCGTAGCGCAGAGCCCGGTCGCTCGCCCCGCCGGTCCGGCGTTCGGCGCACACGCTGCCGCAGTGCGATGGGATACGGGTCACACCGGTTGGTGCTGCTTTCCGAGCGCCCCGCCGCCGCCCCCCTGGCACACGCCTTGCTCGCCATTGGCCGACCTGTTGGCGGGAGCAGGGCGCGATGGACAAGGAAGAGTTCCTGCACAGGGTGATGGAGCGAACGGGCCTCGGGAGGGCGGAGGCCAGGCGGGCGACGCGCGCGGCGCTGGCTGTCCTGCGCGATGCCATCCCGCCCGAGGAGGCGCGTGACCTCGGGGCCCAACTGCCCGGGGAGCTGAAGGACCTGATGTGGGCGCCCAAAGGTCGTTGGACGCCTCCCGAGCGGCTTGAGATGGAGAGCCTCACCAACCACGTCCGCAGCGTGCTCGCTCCGGCCCACCGCGACCGGGCCGGCGAGGTGACGCGCGCTATCTTCTCGACCCTCAGAGAGGCGGTGAGCCCCGGCGAGCTCGAGGACATAGCCGTGGCGCTCCCGCAAGAACTGCAGGAGACTGTCGCCCGCTGAGAAGCGCCCGGCCTCAGGCCTGCTCCAGCATGGCGCGCAGCCCTGGCTCGAGCTCAGACTCGACCTCCTCGATCTCCCCCGGCGTGACCGCCTCCTTCAGGACGGCCATGACGCTCGCGGCCACCCGCTCCGCCTCCTCGCGGCTGCCCAGGCCCAGCTCGCGCTGCACCCTTTCCAGGAAGGCGGCCCTGTCCGTCGGCTGTGCCGGCGCAGCCCGCTGCGAGCGCTCGACAAGCAGGTCGTGGTAGGCGTCCGGAAGCTGGCTTGCCAGGTCAGAGGCCTCTTTCGGCGACACGGCATCGCCCAGAGCCCCAAGCACCACCAGCATGCTGCGGTCCGCCTGCCAGATATCGGCCGTTTTCAGGCGGGGCATGAGCCGGCGCAGAATCTCGCCGCTATCCACGGCACGCCTCCATCCCAGTCTTGCGTCCCGTCACGCCCAGTGCCCCTCCCTCGTGGGATCAAGGAGCGCCACACCCTCTCCGGCTGCCAGCCGCTCCTCCTTGTGGAGGACCTGCAGGGCCTGCCTCTCGCCCTGGTTCTGCGCATCAGCCTCGAGCCTCACCCCCAGCTCATCCGAAACGTCGGAATCCGCCGCCAGCAGAAGGACCTGCGTATGTCGGTAGTCCAGATAGTCGGTCGGCTCAACAGGCACCGACTCCTGCCCCGCGAGGCGAGCCTTGAGCCTGCCCGGGTATAGAGGCTGCCTGTCGGGCTGTGCCGCCGGCGGCATGACCGAGATTAAGTAGTTGCCGCGCCGGCCGATGCGGAGAGCCTCCTGCACCTCCCCAGGCTGCTCGGGCCTGTCCAGGATATAGGCGAGATGCGTATCGGCACCATGCCGGAGGAGGACGTAACGCCCCTCGCCCGCCACCCGGACCCATGGCCGCGGGCGCGCGCCGGGCGCACGCTCCAACGCCTCCTCCTGCAGCCTGTCGATGGCGACCCTTGGGTCTGGAGCGGTCTCTTCGGCCACGGCGAGAACACGCTCCTCGGGCGCGGCGCTTCCCGCTACGATCACGGGCATCGCAGCACTCCGCAGACCGAACACACGGCTCTTGTGCTCCTCGCGATCGTCTGGGATCAGCATGAAGTAGAGCTGCGCCAGGTCATCCGGACCCCCGACCGTGGCCGTGCCCGGCTTGGGCTGGTAGAGGAAGAGGATGCTCCCCCGCTCCAGAACCTGCACTTGCGGACGGACCTCTCCCACGCGCATCGTCACCCCCGTCACGATCGTTCGTCCTTGGCGAGCAAGGCCTATGCCAGGCATCGTGAAGCACCGCCCGACTCCCCTCATGTCCGCGTCAGCTGCCGGGAAGGTCATGCATCCGGAGCGCTTACGATCTCACTGCCCCGAGGCGCCCAACCGCCGCAGCAACAGCCCTGCAACGTAGGCCACCAATGCAGCGAGGCCGCCGACTGCCAGCATCTCGAGCCCGCTGCGCCACCAGTTGCGCTCGGTTACCAACACCCTCGCCGCCCCCAGCGCAAACAGAGCCACCGCAGTGAGCGCGGCGGAAATGCGCAGGGCAGTCCCCTCATCGATAGGGACAACCAGGCCCAGAACGAACGCCAGCAACGGCAATGAACCCGCAAGCACAAAGGCGATGAAAGTGGCGAGAGCCGTCAGACCCGGCCGTCGCGCCGTAGGAAGCATCTCGAGACGGTTAACCATCGCCGCGTTGACCAGACGTTCGCGATCCCGGCTCTGGATGTCCGCGAGGCTGCTGGCCTCTCCGCGGCTGTATCCCTGTCGCTCATAAACCCCGGCGAGCAACGCGCGCTCGCGCTGTGGGACGCGTTCGATCTCCTTGACCCTGCGCGCCCGCATGCGCTCATAGCACTCGCGCTCGCTCTTGGTCGAGAGATAGGCGCCGGCCGCCATGGAGAACCCATCGGCCAGCAGGTTGGCAGCGCCGAGGATGAGGATCACGCTCGATCCCAGAGCGGCCCCGGCGGCGCCGCTGACGATGGCAAAGGTGGTCACGATCCCATCCAGGCCTCCGTACACCACGGCGCCGATGTATCGTTCCCCCGACCCGCCACGCCCGTTGCGGCCCTGGCCTCCGGCATACGGCGTCTGCAGGCCCACCGCTCCGCCGGCCGCCCCGTCCGGCGGGGGCATATAGTCCGGCTCGAAACGCCTGATGATTCCCACCCTTACTCACCCAACAGAATCTGTGCGATGGGGCCTGTGCACCGGGCGCTGCGTCCGCGGTGGCAGATCCCCGTTGGGATCCCGCACGGCAGCGGGGTTGAGCACATTCGGTACCAGCGCAGGCCGGCAAGCAACCCGAGCGGACCCCTGCATGGGCCGCCCGGGGGGCCCCCCCGCCGGCCCCCCGGGGGGGGGGGGCCTGAGGGGGGGGCCGGGGGGGAGAAAAATTTAAAAATTGGGGGGTTTTTT
>JAIMBM010000232.1 GCA_023511475.1 Anaerolineae bacterium | reverse complement strand
GGCGGAGCCCGAAACACCCATGAGGAGTCACCCCCAAGCGGGATCGCGGCGCCCGACATGCCAGTTCACTTGTCACCCTTCCCAGAGCCCTCCGCGCCCGGCGCAGTCTGCCACTCGTCCCCCACGATCTGGCCGTCCCGCATGCGGATGACGCGCCGCGCCTGGGCGCTGACCGTGGGGTCGTGGCTGACGATCAGGATGGTCCGGCCCTCCTCGGCGTTGAGGCGCCGCAGCAGGGCGAGGAGCTCGCTGCCGGAGGCGCTGTCCAGGTTCCCCGTCGGCTCGTCGGCCAGGATGAGGAACGGGTCGTTCATCAGGGCGCGCGCCAGCGCCACCCGCTGCTGCTCGCCGCCCGAGAGCTCCGTCGGACGGTGCCGGGCCCGATCGCCCAGGCCGACCTGCTCGAGCAGGGCCAGCGCCCGGCGGCGGTCACCGGTTCCCTTCACGTAATAGCGCGGCAGCTCGACGTTGCGCAGGGCCGAGAAGCGGCGCAGCAGGGAATAGTCCTGAAAGACAAAGCCGATCCCCTGCCCGCGCAGGCGCGAGAGCTGCGCATCGCTCAGCGTGGTCACATCCCGGCCGAGCAGCCGGTAGGTGCCTTCGGTCGGCAGGTCGAGGCAGCCGATGACGTTGAGGAGCGTGGTCTTGCCGGACCCCGAGGGCCCGACGATGGCCACAAACTCGCCGCGCCGCACTGTGAGCGTGACGTTGCGCAGCGCGGGCACCTGCACCCGCCCCATCTGATAGATGCGGCTGACGTTCTCCAACTCGACAAGCGGCTCGCCGGCTCTGATCTTCGACACGGTCCCTCTCCTCTCGGCGTGCGACGCGAGTGCTCCCATCCTGCCCTGCCTCCTCCGGCACTAACCGTGGCGCAGCGCCTGGGTCGGGGGCAAGAGCGCGGCTCGCCAGGCGGGGTAGAGCCCTGCCGCCACCCCGACCGCTGAGGAGACCCCGACCGCGATCAGGACGACATCGAGCGAGAGCCACACCAGCCCCCTGAGGGACTGCACCAGCAGGCTCACCACGTAGGAGCCAACTGCGCCGAGCGCCAGGCCGATGGCACCCCCGACCAGCGCCAGCAGTACGGCCTCGGCCAGGAACTGGAGCAGGATATCGACCTGCTGCGCCCCGACCGCCCGTCGCAGGCCGATCTCCCAGGTGCGCTCGCTCACGCTGACCAGCATGATGTTCATCAGGCCGATGCTCCCGACGATCAGAGAGATGCCGGCGATGAGGGAGAGGACCATGGTGATGGTGCGCGTGACGCGGGTCATTTCCTCGCTGTACTCAAGGGTGTCGTGCACAGTAAAGTCTTCGGGCATCCCCGGCTGGAGGCCGCGCCGGGCGCGGAGGATGGTGTTGATCTGGGCCACGGCGTAGCGCCGCTCGGCCGATGCCCTGGCATCGACGCGGGCGGCGATCATGTTGATGGTGCCGCGCGCCCCCTGGCTGAGCCTCAGCTGGGCGGTGCGCAGGGGCACGAGGAGGGAGCGGGACCCAAAGCCCATGGCCCCCTCCTTCTGCCCCATCACGCCGATGATGGTAAAGGCCTGCGGCACGCTCTGGACGGTCATGTACAGCGTCTCACCGACGGGGTTCACATCCTCGCCGAAGAACATGTCCACAAGGCCCTCATCGAGCACGACGACCGGGGCGGCGGCCTCGTTGTCCGCCTCGGTGAAAAAGCGTCCGACCTTCATCTCCCGCCGGTAGACGCGGAGGAACTCGGGCGTCACGCCCACGATCTGGCCCATGGGCAGGTACTGCCCACGCCATACCACGCGCGCGCCGGTCTCGAACTGGGCGTCGACGGCCGCCACGCTGGTTGCCAGCCGCCGGAGGGCCTCGGCATCGCGCAGGTCAAGGCTCTGCGCGTACATGGGCATGATAGGGCCACCGAGGACAGCCCCTCGCTTCACCTCTTCGACCGCGACCGGCCCCGACATCGGTTCCGGCATTGGCATGGGCATCATGTAGCCCCCCATGGGGCGCACCTCGACCGTCCCGCTGGAGAAAGCCTCCATCTGCTTCTCGGCCGACCGGCGCAGGCCGTTGCCGAGGGAGACGATGATGATGACCGCCCCTACGCCGATGATGATGCCAAGCGTTGTCAGCGCCGAGCGGAGCTTGTTAGACCCGAGCCCGAGCAGAGCGAACCAGAGGTTGATGAGGTGTGCCATCAGCCTTTGCCCCCATACGGAAAGCCCCCGGGCTGCATCAAGGGCACCCGCACCATATCGCCCTCGCGGAGGCCCGAGAGCACCTCGGCCATGACCCCATCGCTGAGGCCCATCTCAACCTTCTGCTGCACCACCTTGCCGCCCCGCACCAGCCAGACAAAGCTCTCCGCCGGGTAGTAGCTCTGTATGGCCGTCAGGGGCACGAGGAGGACGTCCTCCTTGGTGTCGAGCGGGACAAAGAGGTTGGCCGTCATCCCCTGTTGCAGCGGGAGCCCCTGTGCCTCAAAGGTGACCGGCACCTCATAGAAGGTCACGCCACCCTCGTTCCGGCCGTAGGCTGGTATCTCGCCGAGCCGGCCGGTCACCGGCGGCTGGCCGCGGAAGGCCTCGAAGAGAATCCTCGCTTCCTGCCCGGCCTTGACCCTGGAGATATCGGCATCGGGTATCTGGGCAACAATGCTGAGCGAGCTGAGGTCGGCGATCGTCACTATCGGGGCCGAGCTGGTGACCCGGGCGTCGATCAACTGGGTGACCTCCTCCACGACGCCATCAAAGGGGGCGACGAGCTCCGCCTCGGCGAGGGCCGCCTCGGCGTCGGCGACCTTGCCCTCGAGCTTGACGACCTTGGCCCGGGCCTCGGCCTCGGCCACTGCTAAGGTCTGCTCATCGAGGGAGGCCAGCCGGGCCTCGATCTGTCGGACGGTAGCCTCTGCCTGCTTGACGGCCGCCACACGCCTGGCCCGTTCGACCGATACCCTGCCGGCGGCAATCTCGCGATCAAGGGCCTGGATGGTCCGCTCGGCGAGCGCGATCCGGTGCTCTGCCGCCCTCAGCTCCATCTCATAGGAGAGCCGGGCACTCTCGAGGGCCTGCCCCTTGCGCATCTTGTCGATGCGCAGCAGCCACTCCATGTCCCGGTCCTGCTCGCTGGGGTTCGGCAGAGTGGCCATCTCGTGATGCTTGGCGGCAACCTGGTTGTAGGCGAGCTGCATCTCGTCGAGCATCTGGCGCCGCCCGGCGTCGTTCTGCAAGGTCGCGAGGGCCGCCCGGGCGCTGTCGAGCTCGGTAACGGCGCGCTGGCGCTCCTCTTGGGGCGTCCCGCTGCCGGAGTCGTAGGCCGCAAGGGCGCGGCGGGCTTCGTCGAGCGCGGCCCTGGCATTGGTCAGCTCGAGCTGGAACTGCAGCCGCTGCTGTTCGCGGCCGACGGTGCCAGCCGAGTCCAGCTCTTTGCGCGCGGTCAGCAGCTCGGCCCGGGCCTGGGCGACGTCGCGCTCGAGCGCTTCCCGATCGAGCCGCACGAGCACATCGCCGGCCCTCACCGGCTGCCCCGGCTGCACGTTCATGGACACCACGCGCCCCCGGGCTACGCGGAAGCCGAGGCTCGCGCGCCGCGCCGGGACGACCATGCCGTACAGGCTGATGCCGTCGGAGATGCTGCCCCGCTCGACGGCCACGTCCTGTGTCGGCATGCCCTGGTCCGGGCCGATAGGCGTCGGGCTGAACAGGCTGCGCACTTGCTGGTACAGCACAACCACGAAAAGCGCTGCCAGCGCGAGGGCGACGACGCAGCCCACGCCGGCCAGGCGACGGGGAGTGATCCACTGCATGCGCTTCTTTTTTCTGACCATGGTGTTGCTCATCCCTCTGACGCCACCTCGGGAGGTGGCGGACGGTCTTGGCGTTGCGAAGCGGCCGGCCTCAGTACATTGGACCCATGTAGGGGCCCATGCGGCGGGGCTCGGTAGGCGGCACAAGGGGTATCAGCACCGTCTGTCCTTCGCTCAGACCTTCGAGCACCTCCGCCACGATGCCGTCGTTCAGGCCGATGCGCACCTTCTGCTGACGGGCCTTGCCGTCCGGCGTCCGCACGGTGACAAAGGTCTCTTCCGGCGAGCGGTACTGCACGGCGGCCACCGGCACGAGCAGCGCGTCCTCCTTCTGGCCGACGACCACGCGGACGTTGGCGGTCATCCCCGGCAGGAGGTCGAGGTCGCCAGGCTCAACGGAGGCCTCGATCTGGTAATAGGCCATGCCGGCATCGGTCTGGCCCTTCGCCGGGAGCAGGAGCACGCGGCCGGGCAGGAGCTTGCCGGGGTACGCGTCGAAGGTCAGGCGCACCTCCTGCCCGACGGAGAGACGGGCGATGTCCATCTCGGTCGCCATGGCCTGGACCCTCAGATCGGTCAGGTCGGCGAGGTAGACGGCCGCTGCGCCGGGCTGCACCTCGTCGTTCACCTGGACCGACAGGCCGTACACGGTCGCCGTAAAGGGCGCGGTCAGGGTAGCTTCCGCGATGGCCGCCTTGGCACCCTCAACCCTGGCGACTGCGGCCTCGTAGGTCGTCCTTGCCGCCTTGACGGCGGCGCTATCCGCGCCGGCTTTGAGGTCCTCCACGGTCCGCTTCGCCTGCTCGACCTTGCTCCGGGCCTGCTCGCAGGCGAGGCGGGCCTTGGCCGTCGGATCCTCCTGCCCGGCTTTGGCCCGGGCGAGGGCGGCCCGGCTCCTGGCCAGCTTTTCCTGGGCACTGGTCACCGCGTCCCTGGCCTGGCGCAGGCGCTCCTCGCGGGCCGCGCGCGCGGTTGCCAGCTCTCGCTCGGCCTTGGCCAGCTCGTTCCGGGCGTAGCTGGGGTCCTCCCCGGGCTTCAGGTCGCGGAGGTAGCGCTGGTAGAAGGCGACGTTGTACTCCAGCTGGCTGATGGCTGCCTCGCTTCCATCCAGCTCGGCAAGGCGGAGCTGGTCCTGCGCCACCCGCAGGGCATACTCGTCGTCAGCGACCGCCTGCTGAAGGGGCGCAAGGCCTGCCTGCTCCGCCAGCCTGAGCTCGAGCTCGGCGGCAGCAAGCTCGGCCTCGGCGGCCGCGAGGTCGGCCTCGGCCTTGGCCACCTCGGCCTCCCCGGCCGTCCGCTGCGCTTCGGCGAGCATCGCCTCGGCTACCGCCAGATCCGCCTCCGCCTCCCGCAGCTCGCGCTCGAGGTCGGCCGTCTCCAGGCGCACCAGCGGCTGGCCCTCCTGAACGACCTGCCCGAGCTGCACCAGCACCTCGACCACGCAACCGCCGCGGCTGCCGACGCTGACCATCTTGGAGGTGGGCGCAACGACCTGGCCGTACACCTGCACGACGTCGGCCAGCGCGCCCCGGGTCACGGTGGCGGCAGATGAGAAGGAGTCCTGAGGCACACCCGTTGTGCTGTGCTGGCAGCCGAGCAGGGTGGCAAGGAGCAGGGGAGCGATCAGGCGGAGCCTTCGCTTGAGTGAGTCCATCTGCGTCGCACTCCTTGATGCCAGAATGGAGGGGCTCTGGCCGAAGCGCGCACAGGCGCGGCCAGCAGAACAGGCCCGTAGGATAAGACGAGTGTCGGACCTTCGAGGTTCCCGCGGCGCTGGGCTTTTGCTGCGCGTGCCCGTCGGTGTCGTACAGGGGCGGGCTGGGTTCACGCCGAAAGGCCCTGAGTGGCGGAGTTCCCTACCCGAGGGGGTGCCCCCACCCCGAGCCCTGCCCCCGCCGTGGCGGGGACGTGGGGCACCAAAAGCCCCC
>JAIMBM010000231.1 GCA_023511475.1 Anaerolineae bacterium | reverse complement strand
CGAGCGGAAGTGGCTCAGCGGTAGAGCATCTCCTTGCCAAGGAGAGGGTCGCGGGTTCAAATCCCGTCTTCCGCTCCAGCACCACAAATCACGCATCACGTATCGAGGCGACGTAGCCAAGTGGTTAAGGCAGGGGTCTGCAAAACCCCGATCGTCGGTTCAAGTCCGACCGTCGCCTCCAAAGTGCAATACCGGCATAGTGAGCCATCCCCCGCTACCCAAGCGGGGGATGCGCGTTTCCGGGGCCGGTCTCAAGCCTCTGGCCAGGCCGTCACTCCCCCAGGGCCCGGCCAGCGCGTACTGTCTGCGCCCCCATGCGCCTGTCGGCAGTGTTACGGGCCGATCGCCGTCCAACGCAGAGCGAGCT
The DNA here is from genome assembly GCA_023511475.1 of Anaerolineae bacterium. Classification (GTDB taxonomy): domain Bacteria; phylum Chloroflexota; class Anaerolineae; order SpSt-313; family SpSt-313; genus SpSt-313. The sequence goes on along the minus strand of JAIMBM010000231.1, from coordinate 5,359 downwards.
CCGGGCCTGCAGCTGTGCAACGCATGCAGGGGGCGTGCTACCAAGTCTCAAGCAATCGGGTGGCCGGGGCCACCAGCATCGCCAGCACGAATATCACGATCCCGATCCATAGGGCTATCGGCGGCCCCGCCGTGCCTGCCCAGATCAGAAAAAAGCCCAGGGTCGCCAGGCCCAGGGACCACCACAACAGTGTCATGCTCGACATGCGCTACCCCCGGACGGAGTATCAGACGAACAGGTAGATGCCGATCGTCACCAGCGCGCCCAAGAGCGACACGACGAGGGTCCAGGGGAGCGTCTGGCGCAGCACAGCGCCCTCCTGGCCGGTGATCTGGGCCGTGCCGGTGCCCAGCACCATGTTTGCCGGGGCAATGGCGTTTCCGTAGGCACCGCCAGCCAACTGGCCGCCCAGCACGATCCCCTCGTTGATGCCGAGGGCCTGCGCGGCCTGGACGTGCAGCGGCGAGAACAGGACGTTTGAGGCGGTGTTTGAGGAGGTCATGAACGCCCCGAGGGCGCCGATGAAGACTGAAGCGCCGCTATACAGCGCAGGCCCCAGCACCTCGGCGATTCCCCGGGCGAGCACAAAGATCTGGCCGCTATGGTCCATTGTCTGCGACATGGCCAGAAAGCCGATCACCGCCACGCTGGCGGGCAGGGCGTTTCCGGCTGTTTGCCTCAGAATCTCAGGCACCTGCTCGCGCCGTATGTATCCCCGGGCACGCAACACGGCGTATCCCAGGAGGACGGCGAACAGGACCGAAGTCCCCGGATGGCTGATCGGGTTCAGGCCGGAGTAGACCTCCTCTGCCTCTCGCGTCACCCCGTAGCCGGTCGTGGTCTCGGGGAAGCCAAAGCCCAGTTCCAGTGCGTCGAGCGCAGGGAACGCCTGGGTGAGGGCCAGAGATACGAGGAGAAAGCCTACCAGCGCGATGTAGGGCACAAAGCCCAACAAGAGTGGCGGCCTTGCACGCCTCTCCGCTTCGGCCTCCCTTCGGCGCTCTGCCTCCTCTGCGGACAGTTCTGAGCCGGCGCTGCCTTCGATGAGAATCTCCCGGCGGACGTCCCCCGCCATCTCGGTCTGATAGCGTGGCCGGCGGCCCAGCCAGTAGATGGCACCCAGCGCCACTGCTGCCGGGACGAGGGCGGCCAGCTCCGGCACGAAGGGAGCGATGGCGAGCTGCCCCAGACCGTAGATGATCACCAGCGCCAGGATGAGTGGCCAGCCATCGCGCAAGGCGCTCCGGCCTCCGAAGGCGCAGGTCAGGGTGAGGGCGCTGGCGACGACGACAAGGGCGAGCAGCACGCCGGCGACCACGAGCGTCATGGTTGGCTCGGTCACCGGGACGACCAGGTTCATCGCCAGCCAGGAGATTGCCAGGCTTCCGAACGAGTTGCCCCAGACGTGCCCGATGAGGGCCAGCGACACGGCGTACAGGGGCCGCACACCCAGCCCAATCAGCAATGGCGCGACCACGGCGATCGGTGTGCCAAAGCCGGCCGTCGCCTGCAGGAACAGCACAAAGACCAGCCCGAAGGCCAGAAACTGCACCAGCCGGTTGGGGGTGAACTCGCGCACACCGACGCGGAAGGCTTCGAACACGTTCCCGCCTTTGGCGACCTCGTATAGTGCGAGCGCCGTCCACACAATGTAGAGGATGAATACCGCATCCCAGAAGCCCTTCGCCGTGCCGATGGCCAGGGTCTGTATGGGCGTGCGGAAGAAGAGCACGGCAATCGCTGCCGCCACAAGGTACCCTGCCGGACCCGCCTGGGCCGCCTTCCAGCGCAGGACGACCAGGAGGATGAGCAGAACAGCGAGCGGGGTCAGAGCGAGCAGCCAGTTGAGCAGGCTGATCGGAATGGCGGGCTCTTCAGGCATGGTGCTTCTCCTGGCCCAAAGGTTCGGTCTGCGAGCATCCGTTTTCAGCAACAGACATGCCAGGGCCCAGGGGCAGACGCTGCCTCGTCGCTGCTCGCTGCCGATAGCTGGTCCTGAAGCCGGTTGCGTAGGCGCTGCTGGCTGCCTCAGCTGCAGCCGCAACGCCTGCGACGAGCACGACGAAGACGATGTCCATCTGCACTCCATAGCCCCGCAGTGAGTGTGAACACCTCCGGCCGCCTCTTCTCTGGAGCGCCGCTTGCCGGAGATTCGTGGCTCGGCGCTGGGTAGCTTTGCTCAGGGCCTCCCCCGTTAGAGACCGCGCCGGCGACGGCCTCGCCCGGAGAGGTCAGGCCCGGCGATGGCGGATCGCCTTCTCGATCTCCACGGCGACGAGGACCGTGGCTGCGACCGGTATGACCGTCAGCCAGTCCTGTAGCGTCAGGGGTCGCGTTCGCAGGATGAACTGCAGCGGTCCCCAGTAGATGGCGAGCACTTGCAGGCTCAGCGCAGCGACAATTGCGGCAAAGAGGACACGGTTGCTCAACGGGTCCATGCGGAACACGGAGCGTGTGACGGAGCGGCTGTTTAACACGTGAAAGTTCTGGAAGAGCACCATCGTTGTCAGCGCCAGCGTGCGGGCGTAGGCCAGGTCTGGGTTGCCGCGCAGCTGCCAGGTGAATACACCCAGCGTGCCCACAAGCAGGATCAGGCCCACGAGGGCAGTTCGCCAGATCATCAGCGGGGTCAGCACGCCTTCTCTCGGGTCCCGTGGGCGCCGGCGGCCGACGTCCTCTTCAGGCGGCTCGAAGGCCATGGCCACATCCTGTAGCCCGTTGGTGACCAGGTTGATCCAGATGACCTGTGCCGGCAGGAAGGGCAGAGGCAGACGGAGCACGATGCTGGCCAGAATGGTGAGCACGAGCCCGACGCCGGTCGGGATGAGGAAGATGATCACCTTGCGGATGTTGTCAAAGACGACCCGCCCCTCCTCAACAGCCGCATAGATGGTGGCAAAGTTGTCGTCGGCAAGGACCATGTCGGCGGCTTCTTTGGCTACGTCGGTCCCTGTGATCCCCATGGCAACGCCGATGTCGGCCTGCTTGAGGGCGGGGGCATCGTTCACGCCGTCACCGGTGACGGCGACCACCTCGTCGTGGGCGCGCAGCTGCTGCACGACGCGGAGCTTGTGCTCGGGTGCTGCCCGGGCAAAGGTCACGATGCGACGGACTCGGGCGAAGAGTGTGGCATCATCCATCACCTCCAGCGCCGAGCCGTCGACGACCTCGTCGTCGGCAGCCCGGGTGATGCCCATCTGCCGGGCGATGGCCTCGGCCGTCACCCTGTGGTCACCGGTGATCATCACCACACGGATCCCGGCCCTCTGGGCACTTGCTACCGCCTCGATGGCCTCCGGGCGTGGCGGGTCGATCATTGCCTGGAGGCCGGCGAAGGTGAGCCCGCTCTCCACCATCTGGTGCTCGAGTTCGCTGGTGTCCGGCGGCACCTCCTTGTACGCCATGGCGAGGACGCGCAGCCCCTCCGCGGCCAGGGCGTTGCTGCGGGCTACAATCTCCTCCGGGTCGAGCTCGACCGGTGGGGCAAGTGGCACAGGAGGGACAGGGCCCATCCGCTCAGGCTGTGGCGCCGGCGCGACAACTGCGGCCCGGGACATGGCCGCCACCCGCTCGGGCGCGCCCTTTACAAAGATGAGCCTGCGGCCCTCGTGAGCATGCAGAGTCGCCATGTAGCGAAGGTCGGACTCGAAGGGTGTCTCGTCGAGCAGGGGGTACGCCTCGCGCTCATGCTCTGGATGCGGCCCCGCCTTGCGCGCTGCGACGATGAGCGCGACCTCGGTGGGGTCGCCGCGGACGCGATAGGCGCCATCCTCCTCAATCAACGATGACTCGTTGGTGAGGAGGCCGATGCGTAGGGTCAGCTCCAGTGCGGGCGCTTCCCGCACGTTCACCGGCCGCCCGCCGACGGTGATCTCGCCCTCGGGCGCGTAGCCCGCACCGGTCACCTCATACTCCTGCCCGCCGGCGTGAATGCATGTCACGGTCATCTCGTTGCGCGTGAGTGTGCCCGTCTTGTCGGAGCAGATGAAGGTGCAGCTACCAAGTGTCTCCACCGCGGCGAGCTTGCGGATGATGGCCATGCGCCGGGCCATGCGCGACACGCCCACAGCCAGGGCCACGGTGATGGTAACAGGCAGGCCTTCCGGCACGGTGGCCACGGCCGTGGCCACCGCCGTGAGGAGGATATCGACCAGCGGCTCACCGGTAGTGAGGCCCAACACAAACACCAGGGCGGTGACGCCCAGCACACCTGCCGCTACAACCCGCGCAAACTGGTCCAGTCGCAACTGAAGCGGCGTGCGGACCAGCCCGACCTCGCGCACCTGCCGCGAGATGCGCCCAAAGGCGGTCTGCATTCCCGTGGCTACGACCAGCCCAGCTCCACGTCCACGCACCACGATGGTCCCAAGGTAGGCCATGCTGAGCCGGTCGCCGAGGGGCGCGTTGGGGTCGGGGACAGGGTGTTCCGTCTTGGGCACGGGAACGGACTCGCCCGTGAGGGCCGACTCATCGACTTGCAGCTCGAAGGTCCGGACGAGGCGGAGGTCCGCCGGGACACGGGCTCCTGCCTCCAGCAGGACCAGGTCGCCGGGCACCAGCTCGGAGGCATCGATCTCCATCTCCCGGCCCTCGCGCACTATGTGCGCGTGGGGCGCTGCCAGTCGGGTCAGGGCCTGCAGCGCCTGCTCCGCCTTGTACTCCTGGACGAACCCCAGGGCCGTGTTGAGCACCACCACTGCGAGGATAACGGCCGTGTCTACCAGGTCGCCGAGGAGCACCGTGACCCCTGCGGCTCCGATGAGGATGTAAATCAGCGGACTCTGTAGCTGCTGCAGGAGAATCTGAAGAGGGCTGATGCCCGCCTCAGTGACGAATCGATTAGGTCCGAAAGCCCTCAACCGGCGCTCGGCCTCTGCGGCCGAGAGCCCCTCATCCCCCGTCTGGAGGCGGGAGCGGACCTCCTCGATGGTGAGATGATGCCAGGGCACCGATTGATCGAGCTCCATGCCGGCTGCTGCTCCTCCGTGTGCTGTTCGCGTCCGGCAATACCTGTGCCACCTCTTGACAGGTGCCCCTCAAAGCAGGGGCGGCTGACCGGCATGCGAAGTCAGACTCGGGTCCAGCGCATGGCACCGAGCCAGGCCGTTGGCAACTCCGTCCATCGGGATGGGCGTTGCACCGGTCTGAGGAGGTCCCCCCACCCCTACACCCCTCGACTTTGGCCTTTCGCCGCGCGCCCCTCAACATCACGCAGAAGCCGCCGCGATGGCCCCCAACGACCCTGTGTTCGGGGACCCCTCCCCCTATCCCCATAGGCGCTAACTTAAGGGAGGCCAGCGTACTCTCTTCCACAAGTGCCCCCACCCCTCGCCCCCGCCCCCCCCCCCCCCGGGGGGGG
>JAIMBM010000230.1 GCA_023511475.1 Anaerolineae bacterium | reverse complement strand
CCCCCTTACAGGAGAAAACGCCCCCTTCCCCGCCGCGAAGCGGCGGGGAAGGGGGCCGGGGGGATGGGGTACCCTCTGACAAGGGCCGAGGGACGGCGGCTAAAGCAGCCTGTCCGCCCCTGAACCCGCATGGGGGAGGGGCCGCGAATACAGGGCCGTTGAGGGCCACCGCGGCGGCCTCTGCGTGGTGTTGAGGAGCGCGTGGCGAAAGGCCAAAGTTGACGAAAACCCAGCCTGAAAAGTTCTCCCCGCTCCCCCGGGCGTCCGGGGGAGCGGGGCCGGGGGTGAGGGGGGTGGACGATGCCCCGGATCGCGACCCCGGCGCTCGCGTGACCTCGCTCGGAGCGGGTCTCGCCTCCGTAACGAGGCAAGACCCTCGCTATACGGTGGAGACGGCCGGCTGCCGAACGCGGCTCAGAACCACGCTGGACAATATGAAGCACACCCCATAGATGGCAAAGATGACCAGGTAGCCGCTGCCAGGGGTCGCCGCATTGAAATAGTCGGCCAGGCGGCCGCCCAGGCCGGCCCCCACGATGCCAGCGCCCGCGCCCGCGACGTTCTGGATTCCCAGGAAGCGGCCGGCCTCCTCGGGCGGCACCAGATCGGTGCCGAGGGCCCAGCTTGCCGAGTAGAAGGTGCCGGTGCCGAGGCCGATGAGACAACCGGCCAGCAACACCATGGGCAGATTGCCTGCGAGCACGAGCACAAAGGTTCCCGCCGCAGCGATCAGGCCGGCAGCAAAGGTCAGCGACACCCGCCCGAGCCGGTCGGCCAGGTAGCCGGAGACCAGGGCCGATACCAGGGTCAGCAGGCCGGCGATTGCCTGCAACTGCCCCGTGACCTGCGCGGGGTTGGGCAGGTGCAGCACGTCCTGCAGGAAGTAGAGGGCAAAGGAGAGGATAGAGCCGACCGCCGCCATGAACAGCAGCCGGTTGACGACCCACCAGGCGAAGGAGCGATGCTTCCTCGCGTCGCCCGTTCCCAGGTGCACGGCTGCCCAGACTCCGGCGATGATGGTGACAACGATGCCAACCATCCCGCCGACCCCGACGCCAACCAGCCCCGCCCGCTCGGGCCCGGCGGCAGCCCGCGTCAGCAAGGCTGCCAGCCCGCCGACGATGACGGCGGCAACCGCGGCCACGGCGGCTCCCGCGCCCATCCCCAGGAGCAGGCCCAGTGTGCGCAGCAGCGGCTCGCGCACGCTTCCGGGCGGAGGCACCGCGAGAGGCGTCTCGCGGACACCGGCGACGGTGATGAGCATGGCTGCGACGTAGGTCGCGCTGAGCGTGAGGATGGCCAGCGAGATCTGGCCCTGCCCCGCCATGCGGGCGATCGTAAAGGCCACCACGATGGTCGGGGCGAGGTCAAGGACGGACTTGAACGCCGACGCCTTGCCCCGCTCGTCCTCCGGAACGAGGTCCGGGATGATGCCCTGCAGGGCGCCATGGGCGATGTTGGAGGCAAACTGCAGGACGAGCCCGATGAAGAACAGCGCCCAGTAGCTGCGGGCGAGGGCGATGGCGGCCACAAAGAGCGCGCTCAGCAGCGCGCCGACAGCGATGTAGGGTCGCCTCCTCCCATACCTCGATGTGCTCCGGTCGCTGAGGAGCCCCGCCGCCGGCTGTACGAGGATGGCCACGGCCAGCCCTGCCGCGCGCAGCGCGCCATAGAAGGTGTTCTTCATCGCCGGGTCGACGAACTGCTGCACGAGCAGGGGCATGATGATCGGGGTGAGGCTTCCGGAGCCCATACTGAGGGCGAACCAGTAGACGTTGAAGGTGAGATAGTCGTACCAGCGCAGAGGTTTCATGTCGTCCTCCCACCCCATACGGGGACCCGAGCGGGTCCCTGCGGCTAAGGTCGAGGCCCCTCCTCTGAGAGCGTTCGGGGGCGGACAGGCGAGCCCTGTTGGCGAGCAGCAGGAGCTGAACGACTACCGCAGCGTTCGGGCCCAGCCCAAGGGGGCTTCGCCCTTTTCAGCCCGAGGCTTCAGCCTCGGGCGCGAGGCGGCTGACACGCCCGCAGCACCGCGCGGGGCAGTCAGCCCAGGATTGAATCCTGGGCTACAGCCCCGCGCTGAAGAGCGGCGAAGCCCCTTCGGGGCTGGGTTCGGGCTCGGACGGGTGCTGTCTCGCGGCCCGACCGCAAGGGGGCGCAGCGATGCAATGGCTGATCGCATGCCACCTGTGCGTTGGCGGGCTATCGTGCCGGAGGCTTGCGCCCCGCACGCAACCGCCTGTCCGCCCCCAAACTCTGAGAGCGAGGTGGCACGATCGGGCGCTACAGGCGGATGCGCCGCCGGGTGGTCGGGTTCCGGCGCTAGCTCAGCACCACCGCTACGGCCCGGCTCGCCCAGTCGAGGGCAGCCCCCGGCACGAGTCCGAGAATGATGACCGCTGCGACGCAGACTACCAGGGCCACGCCGAGCGCCAGCCCCGGCCGCTGCAGGGCGGAGGGCAGCTCGGACTCGCGCATGTACATGATCACCACCAGGCGCAGGTAGTAGAACGCCGAGACGACGCTGTTGAGGACGGCCACAATCGCCAGCCACGTCCAGCCCGCCCGCACCGCCGCTCCAAACAGGTACAGCTTGCCCACAAAGCCCACCGTCAGGGGGATGCCGGTGAGCGACAGCAGGAAGAGCGACAGCGCTGCAGCCGTCCAAGGCCGGCGGAACCCGAGCCCGGCCAGGTCGCTGAACGCCAGGCGGCCCTCGCCTCGGCGGCTCCAGGCGAGGGCGACGGCGAAGGCTCCGAGGTTTGTGAAGGCATAGCCGAGCAGGTAGAAGAGCACCGCCGCAGCTCCGACCTCGCCGCCGGCGACGGCGGCGACCAGGATGTACCCGGCCTGCGCGATGCTGGAGTAGGCCAGCAGCCGCTTGACCTCATCCTGAGACAGGGCCAGGATGTTGCCGACCGTCATGGTCAGCACGGCGAGGAGGGCCAGGAGCGTGCTGGTCAGCGCCGCTGCAGGCGCGAGGACGACCACCAGCAGCCGCACCAGCGCGGCAAAGGCCGCGACCTTGGAGACAACCGACATGAAGGCGGTGACCGATGTGGGCGCCCCCTGGTAGACGTCGGGAGCCCAGCCGTGGAACGGTACCAGCGCCAGCTTGAACGCGACGCCCACGATGATGAGCGCCACGCCGCCCCAGACCAACGGGTCCGCCGGGGTGCCGGCGAGTCGGATGGCGGTGCCCATCTCCACCAGGCGCGTGGTCCCGGATGCGCCGTAGAGGAGGGCGATTCCGTAGAGGAAGAAGGCCGAGGCGAAGGCCCCGAGCAGGAGGTATTTCAGCGCGGCCTCGCGCGAAGCGGGGTCGCCCGTGAAGAAGGCCGAGAGCACATACAGTGAGATGGAGAGGATCTCCAACCCGATAAAGACCGCTACGAGGTCGTTCGCCATCGCCATGGCAAGCCCGCCCGCAGTGGCGAAGAGGATGAGTGCATAGTACTCGGCCTTCTCGTGCTCCTCGCGGCGGAGGTAGTCCATGGCCACCAGCACACTGAGCGCTGACGCCACGATCAGGACGAGCGCAAAGGCCGCGCCGAGGCCGTCGCGGGCCAGCGTCCCGTCGAGGGCCGGCTCGGCGCTGAGTGGCGCGCCAACGATGCGGGCGAGCGCCACCGCGAGTCCCAAGAGCGCCAGGTATGCTGCCCAGCGCCGGCTCCCCTTGCGGAGGAGGGCGTCGATCAACATGATCAGCATGCCGGCGCCGGCTACAGCAATCTGTGGCACAGCTCCATTCAGATTGAGGACGGACAACGTCGGTAGCATCCGGACGCTCCTTCGATCATGCCCCGGGTTGCGACAGGGGAGGTGTCGTCATACCGTCACCCGAACAGCGCCAGAAGCTGCTGGACCGCGGGCTCGATGGTCGCCAGGAACGGCCCGGGGCACCAGCCGATGAACAGGATCAGCAGGATGATCGGCGCTACGGTCAGCACCTCGCGGCCGCAGAGATCGGCCAGGCTCTTGTTGGCGGGCTTGTCCAGGGGCCCGAAGAAGACGCGCTGGTACATCCACAGCATGTACACCGCGGCAAAGATGATGCCCAGCGTGCCGAGCACGCCGAAGAGGACCCGCGCGCGGAAGGCACCCAGCAGGATCAGGAACTCGCCCACAAACCCGTTGGTGCCGGGAAGCCCGATGGATGATAGCGTCACGATCAGGAACAGCACCGAAAAGACCGGCAGCCCCCGCCATAGGCCGCCGAACTCGGCGATCTGGCGCGTGTGTCGGCGCTCATAGATCATCCCGACCAGAAGGAACAGCGCTCCTGTGGACAGGCCATGGTTGATCATCTGCAGGATGCCGCCCGCGAGACCCTGCGGCGTCAGAGCGAACACGCCGAGGACGACAAACCCGAGGTGCGCCACGCTGGAGTAGGCGACCAGCCGCTTGACGTCCGGCTGTACGAGCGCCACGAAGGCGCCGTAGAGTATGCCGACGAGCGCCAGCACCGAGATGTAGGGCGCGGCCGCCTGCGCGACCTGCGGGAAGAGCGGGAAGGCGAAGCGCAACAGGCCGTAGACGCCCATCTTGAGGAGCACGCCTGCCAGGATCACGCTGCCCGCCGTCGGCGCCTCGGTGTGCGCGTCGGGGAGCCAGGTGTGGAACGGGAAGAGGGGCACCTTGATGGCAAAGGCCACAAAGAACGCCAGGAAGAGCCACACCTGCGTGCTCCAGGGCAGCGTGCGTGCAAAGCGGGTCAGCGTCGCCAGGTCGAAGGTCGGGTTACCCGTAGCCTGCGCGTTCAGGAAGTACAGGACCAGTATGGCCACCAGCATCAGCACGCTGCCGGCCATCGTGTAGAGGAAGAACTTGACCGCAGCATAGATGCGCCGCTCTCCGCCCCAGACACCGATGAGCATGTACATCGGTATCAGCGTGGCCTCCCAGAAGACGTAGAACAGCAGGAGGTCGAGCGAGACAAACACCCCGATCATCCCGACCTCGAGCAGCAGCATGGCGATCAGGTACCCCTTGAGATGCCTGCCGATAGCCGTCCAGGAGGAGAGGACGCCCAGCACGGTCAGGAAGGTCGTCAGCAGGATCAAGAGCAGGTTGAGGCCGTCGACCCCGACCCTGTAGCTGGCGCCCAGCGCGGGAATCCAGGCCCATTGTTCGGCGAACTGGATCGCCCCGGCCTGCGCCCTGAATCCGATGAAGAGCGGCACCGACAGCGCGAGCTCGACTATGGCTGTGGTCAGAGCGACGCCCTTCAAAAGGCTGGGCCGCCGGCCGTCCAGAAACACCAGGAGCAGCGCACCTGCTGCAGGCACTGCCAGCAACAGGGAGAGGATCGGGGCATCAGACAAGTTCATGCCGAGTGGCTCCTTCTCGCCTAGCTAGATCGTGCGGACCATCACGAGGGCCACGGTCGTGACGATCACTACGCCAAAGACCAGCGATAGCGCGTACCGCCGCACATACCCGGACTGCCACCCCCGCAGGCGGCGGGACAGGTCGCTCAGCAACGCGGGCACGCCGTTCACGATGCCATCGATGACGCCCAGGTCAAAGCTGTGCGCCAGCCACCGCGCCAGGGCATGCAGCGGCCGGACGACGAAGCGCTGATAGCCATAATCGACATAATAGGCGTTGTACAGCACCTTGTGCAACCACGGAACCCGCGCGCCGATGCGCTCCGGAGCGATGGCCCGCCGCTGGTACATCAGCCAGGCCACGGCAATGCCGACTACCGCTGCCAGCACCGAGAGGGCGATCAG